>JACQUR010000483.1 GCA_016210245.1 Chloroflexota bacterium | reverse complement strand
GTTGGCGCCGGTACATGCGCGCGTACAGCCCCTGCGCCGCCAGCAGCTCCTGGTGCGTCCCCTGCTCCACGATCCTTCCCCCGTCCAGCACGACGATGAGGTCCGCGTCGCGGACGGTCGAAACGCGGTGCGAGATGAGGATCGAGGTCCGCTGGCGCAGGACGCCGCGCAGCCCGTGCAGGATCGCCGCCTCGGTGCCGGTGTCCACGCTCGACAGCGCGTCGTCCAGGATCAGGATGGCCGGGTCCTTGAGCAGCGCCCGAGCCAGGGCGGCGCGCTGCTTCTGCCCGCCGGAGAGCGTGACGCCGCGCTCGCCGATCACCGTATCCAGGCCGCGCGGCAACTGCTCCAGGTCCTTTTCGAGCTGGGCGATTCGCACCGCCTCCGCCAGCTTCCCGTGCTCGTAGCCCTCCACGCCCAGCGCCACGTTCTCGCGCAGCGTGGCCGAGAACAGGAAGGTCTCCTGGGGTACGTAGCCGATGGCCCGACGGAGCTGCTCCAGGTCCAGCTCGCGCAGGTCGACGCCGTCTACCAGCACCCGCCCCTCGCCAGGATCGAAGACTCGCGGCAGCAGGCTCACCAGCGACGACTTGCCCGCTCCAACCGGGCCGACGAGCGCGACCGTCGCGCCGGCCGGGATGCGCAGGTCGATCCCGCTCAGGATGGTCGCCTCGCCCAGGCGCAGGCTTACTCCCTGGAACTCGATCTCGCCTCGTAGCGCGTCCATACGCCGTGGCTCAGCGGAGCTGGCGACGGCGGGGGAACGGGAGAGCACCGCCTCCACCCGCTTGAGCGACGCGCTGCCCTGCTGGAAGAGGTTGACCGCCCAGCCCAGGGCGATCATCGGCCAGGTCAGCATGCCCAGGTACGCGTTGAACTGGACGAACTGGCCCAGGCTGAGTCGCCCCTCCACCACGTCGCGCCCGCCCAGGTAGATCAGCACCACGATCCCCAGCCCGGAGACGAGGGTCATCAGCGGCCACATCAGCCCCGAGAGGCGGATCTGGGCCAGGTAGCGACGGACGTACTCGGCGCTCACCCGGCTGAAGTCGTCGATCTCTGCCTGCTCCTGGGCATAGGCCTTCACGACGCGGATGCCGGCGAAGTTCTCCTGCGCCTGGTTGGACAGCGCGCCGAACTGCTCCTGCACCGCGCCGAACCGCCGCTCGATGCGTCCGCGGAACAGCAGGTAGACCAGGGTGAGCATGGGCAGCAGCAGGCCGATGTAGGCCGCCAGGCGGGCGTCGATGGAGAACATCAGCCCCACGGCGGCGCCGCAGACGACCAGGGTGTTGAACAGGTTGAGGATGCCCGGACCCAGGACCTGGCGGACGGCGTTGAGGTCGTTGGTCGCCCGAGCCACGAGGTCGCCGGTGCGCATGTGCAGGAAGTACTCGGTCTCCAGGCGCTGGAGGTGGGCGAAGAGCTCGTTGCGGAGCTGGTACTCGATCCGGCGCGAGGTGCCGATGAGCGTGATCCGCATCAGGAAGCGGAAGATCGCCTCGCCCGAGGCCAGGGCGACGATGAGTGCCGCGTACCAGGTGAGCGGCCTGGCCAGGCCGGCCGTCAGGTCGTCGATCGCCTGGCGCAGGATCCACGGCCAGGTGAGGGCGAAGGCGTTGGCCAGGACGACGAACAGCAGCCCGAGCGCCAGGCGCCCGCGCTGCGCGCCAACTTGCCGCCACAGGACAGGACTGGTGAACATATGAGGCCGTTTATCCGCCCGCCCTCACCAGGATGTGGAGAAGGGAAGCATGCGACTACCGAGACGTGAACATATGAGGCCGTTTATCCGCCCGCCCTCACCCCAGCCCTCTCCCAAAGGGAGAGGGAGTTGGCCCCCTCTCCCTTTGGGAGAGGGCTGGGGTGAGGGCGGGCGCTCTCACGGGCTGCCCCCAGCTTGCGGAAGGGCGCGGGCGCGGACGGAGCCGGGCACGCGGCGCACGCGCCGCGGGGCAGCCACCCAGTAGGCCACAATCGCCACCGCGCAGCCGACCAGGCCCACCAGAAAGGCCTCCTGGTAGCTGCCGGTCAGGTCGAAGACCAGCCCGGCGAACCACGGGCCCACGGCGCTGCCGATGCCGTTGGCTGCTCCCAGGGTGCCGAAGATGGACCCGAAGTTCGGCCCCTTGAACAGGTCGGTGGCCGTGCCGGACGAGAGCGGCGCGCTCACCGCGTAGCCGACCCCGATCAGCAGTCCGAACAGGTAGGGCATCCACGGCGTCGGCCAGACGCCGGCGACCAGCAGCGTCACGGCGCTGGACATGACCGTCGCCGTCCCCAGGCTGAAGGCCAGCTCTCGCCCCCAGCGATCGGAGAGCGCACCCCAGGTGACCTTGCCAAACACGCTCGCAATGCCGATGAGCCCGACCACCAGCGCCCCCACCGCCACAGGGAAGCCGAGGTCGGCGAAGTAGGCGACCTGGTGGACCAGGACCAGTTGCTGGGCGAAGCTCCCGCACAGCGCCGCCCCGAAGAGCAGCCAGAAGCGCGAGGTGCGCAGGGCCCGTGCCACCGTCCACTCCTGGCTGGCCCATGCCCGGTCGACGATCAGCGCGCTCTCGGGCGCGGCTCGGCCCCGCCGCCCACCGCCGGCCACGATGGCTCCGAACTCGCGGGCGGTAGGGTTGCGGGCCAGCAGCAGGTTGGCCGGCACGATGCCCAGTAGCACCGCCAGCGCCAGCACGTCGTAGGCCGAGCGCCACCCCACAGTGTCGATGATGTGCTGCATCTCGGGGATCAGCACGAAGATGCCCACGCCCACGCCAGATGACGAGATGCCGGTCACCGCACCCATGGAGCGCGGGAACCAGCGCACCAGCATGGTGATCTGGGCGATCCAGCCGCAGATGCCCACTCCCAACCCGGCCACCAGCCCGTAGAAGACGTAGAACTGCCACAGCTCGGCCATCCGCGCGCTCAGGGCCAGGCCGCCGGCCAGCAGGATGCCGCCGAGGGGGATGATCCAGCGCGCCCCCAGGCGATCGATCAGCTTGCCGACCAGGGGTCCGCTGGCCGCGGTGACGATGACGAACACGGAGAAGACGCCGGAGGCGCTGGCCCGACTCCAGCCAAAGTCCGCCAGCAGGGCCACGAAGAAGACAGAGAACGAGTACCAGACGCCGTAGGTCAACGCCTGGGTGACGAAGCTGACGGCCAGCACGAGCCAGCCATAGTGCGGCCGGGGCCAGGATCCGGGGAACATCTGCACGCGGCGCCTCGGGTGCGCAGGGGGAAAGCCACGCTGCGCCCGCCCACATCATACCGGCCGTGGGGCGAGGGGACAAACCGGGGACGGACCTCTCCCCCCGCCCCTCCCCTGCCAGGGGAGGGGTGCCGGTCCCGCATCGGCTCCCCCTTCCCTCGCAGGGAAGGGGGCGGGGGGTTAGGTCACCTCCAACTGCCAGCGCAGAAACGCCCACACGTCTGCCAGCTCGTCCACCAGCTTGGCCAGGGGCTTGCCCTGGCCGTGGCCGGCCTTGCGGTCGACCCGCAGCAGGATCGGCCGCGCGGCGGGGTCGCTGGCGGTGGCGGCCTGGAGCGCCGCGGCCATCTTGCGGGCATGCATCGGGTCCACCCGGCTGTCGCTCTCGCCCGTGGTCAGGAGCACAGCCGGATAGGCGACACCCGGGTGCAGGTGGTGGTAGGGCGAGTAGGCGTAGAGCCAGCGGAACTGCTCGGGGTCGTCTGCGCACCCGTACTCGGGGATCCACAGGCGGGCGATGCGGAAGTGGTGGTAGCGCACCATGTCCAGCAGCGGCACGCTGCACACCACCGCGCGGAAGAGGTCGGGCCGCTGGGTGAGCGCCGCGCCCACCAGCAGCCCCCCGTTGCTGCCGCCCCAGATCGCCAGCCGATCGGGCGTCGTCCACCCCTGGTCCACCAGCCACTCGGCGGCGGCGAGGAAATCGTCGAACCCGTTCTGCTTCTGGCCCAGCATCCCGGCCCGGTGCCAGGCCTCGCCGTACTCGCCCCCGCCGCGCAGGTTGGGCAGCACCCACAGGCCACCGTCATCCAGCCACTGCAGCAGGCTACGGTTGAACTCCGGCGTGCGAGCCACGTTGAAGCCGCCATAGCCGGTCAGCACCGTGGGCGCGTTGCCCCCCGGGCGGACCTCCTGGCCGTGGACCAGGAACATGGTGATGGGCGTGCCGTCGCGCGAGGGGTACTCCACCTGCTCGACCACGTAGCGGTCGAGGCCAGGCGGGCCCTCGACCGCCAGGTAGGGCCGCGGGGCGCCCTCGGGCAGGTCGTAGCGCAGCACCGTGGGCGGCGTGGCGAAGGAGGTGAAGCCCACGAACAGGCGCGTGTCGGCGTGGTCGGCGCCCAGCCCGTAGACCGTGCCCAGGCCGGGCAGCGGCAGGGCGCGCCGGCGCTGGCCCGGGAAGTCCACGAACTCCAGGCGCGAGGTGGCGCGGTGCAGGTACAGGGCGACGATGCCCTCGCGGACGACGGCGAACGCCTGGAGCGTGCCGTCCGCGCGCTCCGGCAGCACCACTTGCCAGACCTCCGGGTGGGCCGGGTCGGCCACGCACAGGCGGTAGTTCGGGGCGTCCAGGTTGGTGCGCAGCCACAGGCGGCCGTGAGCCAGCTCGCCCTCCGTCACCGCCAGGCCCCCCTCGACCACCGGCACCCATGGGCCAGGAGCGGCGGCCTCGCGCAGGTACAGCTCCGTCTTCGCCCAGCCCTGGGCGACGGAGGCCAGCAGCCAGCGCCCGTCGTCCGAGAGCTGGATGTCCGGCCAGTCGCTGGGCTCGCGCCCGGCGCCGAAGACCTCGGGGTCGGCGGCCGGGTCGGTACCCAGGAGGTGGAAGAAGATACGCCGGTGGTACTGCTCTTCGCCGGCCGGGACGGTCCCGGCCGCCGGATAGCGGGTGTAGTAGAAGCCGCTGGCGTCCGGCAGCCAGGCCACGCTGGCCGCGCGGGCCTCGGGGATGACAGCGGGCAGGTCCTGCCCGCTCAGCGTGTCTCGGACGCGGAGGGTGCTGCGCTCGTCGCCGCCCGCGGAGACGCCATAGGCCACCAGGCGGCCGTCGCGCGAGGGGTGGAACCAGTCGAGGGCCACCGTCCCGTCCTGGCTGAAGCCGTTGGGGTCGAGCAGCACCCGCTCGGGGCCGTCGTCGCCCTCGCGCGTGTACAGCAGCGGCTGGTTCTGCTGCCCGTCGCGGCGCTGGTAGAAGAGGCGCCGGCCGTAGACCGCCGGGCAGCCCAGGTTCGGGATGGCCAGCAGGCTGGCCAGGCGCTCGCGCAGCGCCTCGTGCCCCGGCAGGGCGTCGAGCATGCCGCGCGCGTACGCGGACTGGGCAGCCACCCAGGCCTGCACGCGGTCGTCGCCCGCCTCGTCCGCCTCCAGCCAGCGGTACGGGTCGCGCACCTCGACGCCATGCAGCCGGTCGACCACCTCCTCGGCTGGCGAGGCGGGGGGGTGCAGAGAGTGCAGATTTGAGAGTGCAGAGTGCAGATTGAGGCAATCTGCACTCTGCACTCTCAAATCTGCACTCTCCATGAGGGTTCCACCTTGGCTTCGGTTCAGTCCACGTGGCCAAACCGTTGGATTTCCTCGAGCTCCTGGACTGAAAGCTCGCGGGGAAGGTCTCCATGCGCCACCTTCGCCGCCTGCACCTGCGCGCGGATCGTCTCGACCACCTCTGGATTGGCCAGCGTGGTGATATCGCCCACGCCCATGAAGTTCGAGATGCTGGCGATGACCCGGCGCATGATCTTGCCGGAGCGCGTCTTGGGCATGTCCGGCACGATCCAGACGTTCTTCGGGCGCGCGATCTTGCCGATGAGCGTCTCGACCGCGCCGACGACCCTGTCCTCGACTTCGTGGCTGGGCGCGTAGCCTGGCTTCAGGGCCGCGTAGATCTCCACCGCCCGACCGCGCAACTCGTCCATCACCGGCACGGCCGCCGCCTCGGCGATCTCGTCCACGGTGAGCGCCGCCGACTCCAGCTCCTTCGTGCCCAGGCGGTGGCCGGCCACGTTGATCACGTCGTCGACGCGCCCCAGGATCCGGAAATACCCGTCCGCCGCCCGGGTCGCGCCGTCGCCAGCGAAGTACGGCCAGTCGCGCCAGTCCTTGCTGTCCCTGTTCCTGCGGTACTTGGCGTAGTAGGTCTGCACGTACCGCTCGGGCTGCCCCCAGACCGTCTGGAAGATGCCCGGCCAGGGGTTCCTGATGCAGATATTGCCCGCCCTGCCGCTGCCGGCCGGGACCTCCTTCCCCTCCTCGTCGTAGATGACGGGATAGATGCCCAGCACGCCGGGGCCGCAGCTCCCGGGCTTCATCGACTGGAGCGCCGGGAGGGTGCTGCCCAGGAAGCCCCCGTTCTCTGTCTGCCACCAGGTATCGACGATGATCGCCTCGCCCTTGCCGACGACCTGGTGGTACCAGCGC
>JACQUR010000473.1 GCA_016210245.1 Chloroflexota bacterium | reverse complement strand
GGGGGGGCCCCCGCCCCCCCCCCCCCCCCCCGACACTGCGCGCTACTCAGTACTGGCCTGCTCGGCCAGTTGGACCAGGCGGGGCTTCTGTTCCCAGCCCTTGTGGGCGACCTCGTCGCGCGTCGCATGGAGCTCGACGGCGCGCCGGGTGGTGCGATGGACGGCGCTGAAGGGCACGAAGAGCTCGGGCTTGCCAGCAAAGCGGCGGTCGACCCGCAGGAACCCTTCCATCTCCAGCACCGGGCCGGCCTCCCCGTAGCCCAGCGCCTCCTCCCCCTCCACGATCTCGTGCGGGAGAACGCCCTCGCCGGTCACCTCGGCCTCGGTCTCGTAGTCGGTGACCAGGGTGCCTGGCTCGGGGCGCGGCTCCACCCCGAGGTGGTACACCTCCGCCAACCGACCCAGCTTGTGGCCGTCGGCGGTCACCACGTCCATGCCAGGCCTGAGCTCACTCAAGAATTGCTCATGCATGGGTTAGCCCTCAGTGGTCAGCAATCGGTGGCCAGCGATCAGCCGCCAGCTCCAGGTGAGCAGGCGGGAGGTCTGCCTGGCCTTACTGACTGCTTGCAGGGGATGTGCCGCACCGACCCGGGTTTTTCGCCGGCTTGAGTGGCACCCTGGGGCCGTAGCGCGGGGGCTTGTCCCCCGCCACCCCGAGGTGGCGGGGGACAAGCCCCCGCGCTACGAAACCGTTGCCCACGGGTACTTCGGACGGCCACCCAGCGCCTGCTCGGCCGGGGTAGGGTCCCCGCGCTACGAAACCGTTGCCCACAGGTACTTCGGGCTACCCTCCGCCTTCCGGCCGCTGGCACTGCGGGCAGAACCACGTCCCGCGGGCGCCGAGCAGCTTCCTGGCGATCGGAGTGCCGCAGCGGAGGCAGGGGGCGCCGGCGCGGCCGTAGACCTGCAGGAAGGCCTGGTTCTCGCCCGGCTCGCCGGAGGCGTCGCGGTAGGTGCTCAGGGAGGTGCCGCGCCGCGCAATGGCCTCCAGCAGCACGCGCTGCACGGCCTGGTGCAGCCGCTCCACCTCGGCAAGGCTCAGGCTGCTGGCCGTTCGCTCCGGGTGGAGGCGCGCTGCCCACAGGATTTCGTCGGCGTACAGGTTGCCGATGCCGGCCAGGAAGAGCTGGTTGAGCAGCAGCGACTTCAGCCGTCCGCGGCGGCGGCGCAGCAGCTCGGCCAGGCGCTCCACGCCCAGCTCGCCCAGCGGCTCCGGGCCCAGCCGCTCGGCCAGGAAGCGCTCCAGCGCCTCAGGGGTAGGGAAGTAGTACACGCGGCCGAACTTGCGCGGGTCCACGAAGCGCATGTCGCGCCCATCTTCCAGCGAGAGCGCCAGGTGGGTGTGGGGCTGCCGGGGCGCCACGGAGGGGACGACCACCAGGTTGCCGGTCATCTTGCGGTGGACGGCCAGGCTGGCAGCGTCGTCCAGGCGCAGCAGCAGGTACTTGCCCCGCCGCTCCACGGCCTGGATGGTCCGCCCCACCAGCGCCCGCGCCAGCTCGTCCGGCGCGCTGGTGGGCAGCATGCGTGGCCAGTCGATCCCGCCGACCGCCCCGATGCGACAGCCCACGATCAGCGCCCGTAGGCCGCGCGCGGTGGTTTCAACCTCGGGCAGCTCTGGCATGCCACAACGTAAAACGTAAGACGTAAGACGTAAAACGTAAAACGTAAAACGTAATGGGTCGCCACCCATTACGTTTTACGTTTTACGTCTTACGTCTTACGTCTTATTCCCACCATCATCGCCTTCAGGTAACAGAAGGCGAACTCGGGTGCGGTAGTGATGTGGAAAGCCTGGCGCTCGGCGGGCGAGGCTTCGACCAGCATGCGCCGCAGCGCGACCTCGGTGGCGCCTGGCATGCGGGTCTGGTGTACCCAGACCTCGAAGTCGTTGGCCGTCTCCCACACGTCGGCCACCTGGAAGCTCATCCCGTGCTGCTCGAACAGCGCCTGCCACTCGCCCAGGCGGTACTCGCGCACGTGGGACGGATCGCGCTCCCGGTCCAGGGTGTTGATGAAGTGGTCCAGCTCGTCCGAGTCGGGGGCGTAGTTATCGGCTAGCAGGAAGCGCCCGCCGGGCAGCAGCACCCGGGCGACCTCGGCGAAGGCGCGGGCGGGGTCGGCGAAGTGGTGAGCGGCGAGGCGGCAGGTCACCACCTGGAAGCTGGCGGCTGGGAAAGGAACCTGTTCCGCCGGGCCCTCCACGAACTCCACGTTGGTCAGGCGACGATCCCGAGCTAACCGACGCGCGTGCTCGAGCATC
Source organism: Chloroflexota bacterium (assembly GCA_016210245.1). GTDB lineage: Bacteria > Chloroflexota > UBA6077 > UBA6077 > JACQUR01 > JACQUR01. The sequence goes on along the minus strand of JACQUR010000473.1, from coordinate 4,358 downwards.
TCCGGAATCATGTCCAGGCCCACCACGGAGGCCACCCGGGGCGCGAGGGCCAGCGCGGTGTGGCCTACCCCGGTGGCCAGGTCCAGCACGCGCTCCGTGCCCGTGGGATCGATCACCTCCAGCAGCTTGGCCAGGTCCGATCCTTTTGCATGAACCCGGCTGGCTGCGAAGCCTTCGGCCAGGTGGCCAAGCTCTCGCTTGACCGCTGCGGTTTCGTCCATCGATTCACCTCGTCGTGATCGGCTTCATCTCGTCCCAGTTCGGGCCGACCTTGACCTCGACGCGCAGGGGAACGCTGAACTGCACCGCCCCCTCCATGATCGCGCACAGGATGGGCAGGAAGCTCTCCACCTCCGCCTCGGGCAGCTCGAACACCAACTCGTCGTGTACCTGAAGCAACATCCGCGCCGGTAGGGGCAGCCTCCCGTGGCTGCCCTGCCTCCCGTGGCTGCCCTGCCTCCCGTGGCTGCCCTGCCTCCCGTGGCTGCCCTGCCCCCCGTGGCTGCCCTGCCCCCCGTAGCTGCCCTGCCCCCCGTGGCTGCCCTGCTCTCCGGACCCATCCTGGCCGTGCAGGGCGCGGTCGACGCGGATCATGGCCAGCTTGACGATGTCGGCCGCGGTGCCCTGGATAGGGAAGTTGATCGCCTGGCGTACCCCCGCCTCGCGCACGGCGCGGATGGGGCTGCGCACCTCGGGGATGTAGCGCCGCCGCCCCAGCAGGGTGGTGGCGTAGCCCAGCCGCTCCACGTCGCGGATCACCTGCTCCTGGTACTGCTTGATGGTCCCGAAGCGATGGAAGTAGCGCTCGATGAAGGCCGCGGCCTGCTCCTGGGGCAGGTCGGTGCGGCTGGCCAGCCCGTACTCGGACATGCCGTACAGCACGCCGAAGTTGACCACCTTGGCCAGGCGACGCTGGTCGGACGTGACCTGCTCGATCGGCGTGGCCAGCACCTCTGCGGCCGTGGCGGCGTGGATGTCTTCCCCGCGGGCGAACGCCTCCAGCAGGGTGGGGTCCTGGGTGACGTGGGCCAGGATGCGCAGCTCGATCTGGGAGTAGTCGGCCGAGAGCAGCACCTCGCCCGGCGCTCCGGCCACGAAGGCCCGCCGCACCTCTCGGCCCAGCTCGGTGCGGATGGGGATGTTCTGGAGATTCGGGTCGGACGAGCTGAGCCGCCCGGTGGTGGTGGCGGTCTGGTTGAAGGAGGTGTGGACCCGGCCGGTTTCCGAGTTGACCAGGACTGGCAGCGCGTCCACGTAGGTGGACTTGAGCTTCTGAAGCTGGCGGTACTCCAGCAAGAAGTCGATCACCGGGTGCAGCCCGCGCAGCTCCTCCAGCACCTCCGCCCCGGTGGAGATGTGCCCCGTGCGGGTCTTCCTGGCGCTGGGCAGGCGCAGCTCCTGGAACAGCACGCCCGAGAGCTGCTGGGTGGAGTTGAGGTTGAAGTGGTGGCCAACCTGGCGGTAGATCTCCTCCTCCAGCTCCTGGATCTTCTCGTACAGTCGCCGGCTGAGCCGCTGCAGGTACGCCACGTCAACCTGCACGCCGGTCCGCTCCATCTCGGCGAGCACGTGGACCAGCGGCAGCTCTACGTCGCGGAACAGGGCGATGAGCGCGTTGGCCTCCAGCTCGCGGGCCAGGAGCGGCTCCAGGCGACCCACCAGCTCCACGGCCCGCAGCGCGTACCCGGCCACTTGTCCCAGCTCCGCCTCGCGCAGCGGGACGGCCTTCTTGCCGCTGCCCGTCAGCGCGGCCAGGGGCGGCAGCTCCACCTGGAGCCGGGCCCAGGCCAGGTCGCGCAGCTCCAGGGCGCGCTGGCCGCTCTGGAGCAGGTAGGCGGCGATCATGGTATCGAAGCCCAGCCCGCGCAGCTCCACCCCGTAGCGCCCGAGCACCACCATCTGCTCCTTGGCGTTGTGGACCACCTTTGGTACCTGCTCGTCCTCCAGCAGCGGCCGTACCAGGGGGCACACGCGCTCCCACTCCAGGCTACGCGCAGCGTGGCCCAGGGGGATGTAGGCGGCCGCCCCCGCCCGCTCTGAGCCTGTCTCCGTGTCTCCGCCTCTCCGTGTCTCCGCGTCCCCGCGTCCCCGCACCTCCGCGTCCCCCGCTCGTCCTGAGCCGGTCGAAGGACCCCCGCTCATCAGAACCAGGCCCACCAGGTCGGCGCGCATGGGCGCCTCGCCGGAGGTCACCACGTGGACCACCAGGCGAGGGCAGGCCCGCAGGTGTTCCACCAGGCGCTGGAGGGCCGACAGGTCGGCCACCAGGCCCTCGGCCGGCGCCTCCGCCACCGCGGGCGCCGCCTCGAACAGCGGCAGTTGGCCGCTCCGGGCGCTGGCGGCCGGCGCCTCCTCCGCTGCCTCGCTGGCGAGCGCGTCCAGGCGATCGATCAAGCTGCGGAAGCCCAGCTCGTGGAACAGAGCCAGCAGCCTGGCTCGGTCCGGGCGCCCCTGGCTGTCGGTGGCCAGGTCCAACTCGACCGGCACGTCCCGCCGGATGGTCGCCAGCTCCTTTGCCAGCCGCGCCTGGTCGGCATACGGCTCCAGGGTCTGGCGCAGCTTGGTCGGAAGCCGGTCCAGGTGCGAGAACAGCTCCTCCACCGAGCCATGCTCGGCCAGCAGCTTCGCCGCGGTCTTATCGCCGACGCCGGGGACGCCGGGAATGTTGTCCGAGACATCGCCTCGCAGCGCCTTGAAGTCGGGGATCTGGGCCGGGTCCAGGCCGTACCGCTCGCGGACCGCGGCCACATCGTACAGCCGGGTGTGGCTGATGCCCTGGACGGGGACCAGGAGCTGGACGCGCTCGTTCACCAGTTGGGCCGCGTCCATATCGCCGGTGAGGACGATCACCTCCAGCCCGCGCTCGCTCGCCTGCTGGGCCAGGGCGCCCAGCAGGTCATCCGCCTCGAAGCCGTCCAGGCGGTAGATGGGGACGTGGAGCGCCTCCAGCACCTGCGCGACGCGCCCGAACTGGGGCACCAATCCCTCCGGGGCTGGCCCGCGCGTGGCCTTGTAGGCCTCGTACTCGACTCGGCGAAAGGTGGGGGCCGGGGTGTCGAACGCGGCCCCGGCGTAGGTCGGGCGCAGCTCGCGGTAGGCCGAGAGGAGCATGGCCGTGAAGCCGTAGGTCGCGTTGGTCAGCTCGCCCGAGGGGCTGGTGAGCGCCGGCAGGGCGTGAAAGGCACGGTGGACGAGTGAGTTGCCGTCGATCAGCAGCAGGCGCTCAGCCATCGCACTTCAGGCGTGCGGCAAGCTGGGCGCGGTTGCGATCGAGGACCTCGCGGAAGGAGGTCGAGTCGAGCGGGTCCGTCCACATGACCGCCGCGTCCTCGCGGTTGTCGGTGTAGTAGCCGCGCCGCACGCCCATCTCCTTGAAGGTGTACTTGCGGTAGAGCGCCTGGGCCACGTCGTTGCTCACCCGCACCTCCAGCGTCATCCACTTGGCCCCCACGGCCAGCGCGTGGTTGATCAGCCCGAGCAGCAGCAGCTCGCCCACGCCGCGCCCGCGGTAGTCCGGGTGGGTGGCGATGGTCGTGACGTGGGCCTCGTCGGCCATGAGCCACATGCCGGCATAGCCGACGATCGAGCGCAGCTCGGCCTCCAGTTCGGGCGAGACCGGCTCGGGCGCTGGCCGCAGCAGGCGAGCCAGCCGCTCGAGCAGGCCCTGCTCGCTCGCCTGGCGAGCGCTGCCTACCCGGGACCCGGCAGGGCTGGGCGTCGCCAGTCGCTCCTCCTCAGCAGAAGCACGGCTGGCCGCCCCTGTTCCCGCGCCTGCCGCTCCATCGGGGCACTCCACGACCCGCACGACCTCATAGTAGGCCATACGGTTCTCCTGGATCTCTCGGCGGTAGGCGTGAGCCGGCCACGGTTGCGTGAAGCACAGCCGCTCGATCGCCCCCACGGCCGGGATGTGGTCGACGCGCATCGGCTGCAGGAAGAAGCACTCAGCCATCAGTCAGGTAGCCATCAGTCAGCTAGCCGCCAGTCGTGAGCCGTCAGCTCTCAGCGGAGCAGGATGCATGCAGGATGAATGTACCGGAATGATACGCCCTGCGCCACTGTCGGTGTCTCTTTTGGGTGCGGGGCACGTTTCCGCGCGGAGCGCCGCCCCCCCTGGGAGCGCAGACATCCTGTCTGCGCGGGCGAGCCGCCCCACGCCCCGGAGCCGACCGGCCTCTGGCGAGCCCGCCCTGGCCGCGCAGCCGCCCGCTGGCGAGGCGTCGCCCAGGCCAGACGCGCCGCGCTCCGGGGCCGCGCGCGCCGACCCTCCCGGCGCCGCCGGACGGGCCAGAGCGGAGGCGGCGCCGGGTGGGTCGTGCGGGTCAGGCTGCGGCAGGGGGAGCAGCCGGGAGCGTAGG
>JACQUR010000478.1 GCA_016210245.1 Chloroflexota bacterium | reverse complement strand
CCCGAGCCCGTGCCCCCGGAGACGATGACGTTCAGACGCGCCACGACACAGGCCCGCAGGAACTCGGCCAGCTCGGGCGTCAGGGAGCCGAAGCGGACCAGGTCCTCCACCCCAAGGCGGAACTTTGGGAACTTGCGGATGGTGATGACCGACCCGATGAGCGAGATGGGCGGAATCACGATGTTCACGCGTGAGCCATCTGGCAGGCGGGCGTCGCAGATGGGGCTGGACTCGTCCACCCGGCGTCCAATGGGGGACACGATGCGCTCGATGATGCGCCGCACGTGGTCGTCGTCGTCGAAGGTGACGCCGGAGAGCTGCAGCTTGCCCTTCTTCTCGACGTACACCCGCGTGGGGCCGTTGACCATGACCTCGTTGATGCTGGCGTCGTCGAGCAGTGGCTGGATCGGCCCGAAGCCGATGACGTCAGCCGCGATCTCCTCGAACAGCCGCTGGCGCTCGGCCCGGGTGAGGACGATGTTCTCCCCGTCGACGATCTGGTCGAACAGGGATTGGAGTCGCTGCCGGACCTCGGTTGCCTCCTTGGGGTCGAGATTCGGGTCCAGCTCGGCGATGAGCTTGCCCTTCACCCGCGTCTTGATCTCCCGCGAGATAGCGCTGGCGCGCTCGGCCGCGGGCGAGGGCGGACGGCGTACCTCGACCGGGGGAGGGGGCGGCACTGGCGGCGCGGTGGCGACCGGTGCCGCCCGGCGCTCCTCTCCATTGGGCGGCGCCGTGGGGGTAGCCACGGGCGCCTGGGGCGCTGCCGCGCTCGTCCCGCTGCTTTCGAGCCGTTTCAGTAGCGACATGCGTTCCCTCCCTGTCTCCCGTTCCCGCGCGGCCGCCGCCCTACTGAACGATCACCCTGGGCGGGGTCGGCAAACCGTACTTCTCCCGCATATAGTTTAAGTTCACGGTCAAGCTCGGGTCCACTTTCTCCTCGTCGCCCGGCGAGCGCAGCACCATTTCGATGCTGTTTCCGAAGGACTGTGCGGCGTCCTTCAGCCACTTGAGCACCAGCGCCTCCTCCGGGGTGACGACCATGATCATGTAGGTCAGGCCCGGCACGATCTTGCCGGTCTCGTCGAAGGTACCCACCTGCTGGATGCGGATGTTCTGGAGCATGAAGCGCGTTTGCAGGAACTGGGCGGCGCTGGCGGTGCGCAAGGCCTCCAACTGCGCCTGGTTCAAGCCCTCCGGCACGCTGAAGGTAGTGTAGATGAAGTCCACCCGGTCCCCTGGCCGGAGCGCGTTGACCTGGAGGATGCTGAAGGGCTGCTGGCCCGGCAACTGGAGGGGCATGGCATACATCACCTTGCCCTTCTCGATCTGGAACGAGGGCGCGTTCTTGGCCGCGACCGGGCCGATCTTGTTGGTGTTGACCACCTCACCCTTCAGCACCTCGCCGGGGGTGAACTTCCCCACCACGTCCTCGATCTTCCTGGCCGCTCCGGCCGGGATCGCCTCGTCCGGCATGATGACCACCGAGAGCATGCTGGCGGCGATCTCGGTGCGCGCCGCGACGTTCTGGACGGCGATCACCACGCGCTGCTTGGGCAAGGAGGCCCTGACGCTGTTGGCCTCGCTGACCTGCATGTAGACAACCACGCCCACAATGAAGGCCAGGCTCACCCCTACCCCGATGAGGATGTACCCCATCCGCTTCCTGCTCACGAAGCAACTCCTTCCCGGGCTTTCAGGGCTGAAGCCGCGTTCTCGCGCTGCGATGGACCGGCTGGCGCATTATAGAAGCGGGCGTGGGTACAGGCAACCCGCTGGGGCGTAGGGGGCTGCCACGTTCCTGTGCGCGGAGGTCGTAGGGGCAGACGGCTCTGTCTGCCCGCCGCCCAGAGGGCGGCAAAGGTTCCGCGAGCTGGAGCCTGCTGCTGTGGCCCCCGCCCCCCGCGACCCTTTGCCGCCCTCGGGGCGGCGGGGCGACAGAGCCGTCGCCCCCTACGGCTCCGCGACTACCACAAGAACTGGGCAAGCCCCGCCGCGAGGTACGGCCCTTGCAGCCCCTAAAGCCACGCGGTAGAGAACGTCGGGACGGACGAGCAGCAGGTCCTGGTCGTCGAACTGAAGTAGCCGCAGAGCCCCTGACTCCTGCTGGTGGAAGTGCTGTTGGCCTGACTGCCGCGAGGCGCATGTTGGCTCTACCGGCCCGGCCCTACGCGGGCCTGGCCACAATATCCACCGTCACCTGGGTCGCCACGGCGACCGCTCGGTAGAGCGGTCACCTGTGCTTGTAGGCCTCGACCAGTTGCTCCGCTTGCGCCTGGGTGGGGCCCAGCAGCTCGAACCGCACGTGGACGCTCTGGAAGTTGGCCGGGTCGTTGCGCTGGCGCACGCCCTCGATGGCAGCCTCGGCCCGCTGCAGGGGTACGCCGGACTGCTGGGCGAAGGATTGCACCAGCAGCACGCCACAGGATGAGACCCCCGCCAGGAAGATCTCCGCCGGGGTGAGCGCCTCGCCCGGCCCACCTCCGTAGGCTGGCTCGTCGACAATGAAATGGTGCCCGCGCGCGCTGCTCAGGGAACGTCCGGGTATCCCAATCGTCTGGGACCGCGCCTGGGTGACGATCAACTCATCGGCCATGGCTGCTCTCCTGTGGTCCTCATTCTGCCCTCAAACCGTGGACCGATTGTAATGGATGGACCGCGGCGACGGCACTGCCTGCAAGCGCCTGGACTCGACGCTGACCTCGGCCATCCGAGTTCCGCCTACGCCGCCACGAGGGCGAGGATCGAACTGGAGAGCGAGCGTCCGGTCGCTCGAACCACGCTCTGCTGCCACGGCGCCGCCGCTCCCTGGCGGAACAGGCGCGCCTGCAGGGCGCGTCCCACGCCCCGGTGCTCCGACAGCCGCCCGAAGCGGGCGCGCAAGGAGTCGCCGAATTGCAGCGCGAACAGGCGGCCGAGCAGGTAGTTCTGGTAGTAGGCCGGCGAGATGGTGAGGTGGATCTTGGACGCCCAGTCGGGCGCGTCGCGGCCAGGCGGCGGCGTGAGCCCCTGGTAGCGGACAACCAGGCGCCACCACAGCCCGTTGAGGTCCTGCTCTGGATCCGCGTACAGGGCGCGCTCGAACTGCACGATGGTCAGACACCAGCGCAGCATCACCAGGTCGTCCAGGTGCCGCTGGCGCACCAGCCCGTCGCTGAGCGGGCGGGCCTCGTCCGCGGGTAGCCCGAGGACGCCCTCCAGCCAGGTCGGCTCGCCCACCACCTCCTCCAGCAGCATGGCCAGCCCCTCAGTGGCCAGCGCGTGCGCGGCGGCGCGTAGCAGGTAGGGCAGGCGCTGGTCGATGCCCTGGTCGTACACCGCGTGGCCGAGCTCGTGGATCAGGGTGCGCATCCAGCGAGCAGAGGGAACCAGGTTGCACAGCACGCGGATGTCGCTCCCGCGATCGACGAACACGGCAAAGGCGTGCTGGCTCTTGCCTGGGCGAGGGAACAGGTCGCTGCGAGCCAGGATAGCGCGGGTGTCCAGGCCCAGGCCGTCGTAGGTCCGGGTTGCCAGCGCCACCAGGTCGCGCTCGGCGAAGCGGGCGTCCATGGGCGGAGCATAGAGCGGCGGCGCCGTTTGGAAAAAGCGGTCCTGGTAGTGCCACGGACGCAAGTCGTCCGCGGCCACGCCGTAGCGCGCAGCCAGGGCGTGGTCCAGGGCGGCCTTCTGGCGCGCGAACGCCTCGTCGGTAGCGGCCGCCACCTGCTCCATGAGCGCCACCAGCTCGCGCGGGTCGATCTCGGCCGTCAGCAGCCGCCGCTCCCATTCCGAGGCGTAGCCCTGGGCGGCTGCGGCCTGGTTGCGCAGGCGCACCAGCGCCACCAGGCGGTCGGAAACGGCCACGCCGACCTGCTTGGAGGCCTCCCAGGCTGCCCGCAAGCAGCTCGAGTCGCGCTCCTCGCGCAGGATGGTCTCGAGGGCGTTGTCGTCCAGCCGCTGGCCCTCCAGCTCGGCCCGGTAGGTGTTGAACTCGTCCCGCAGCTCCTGCTCCAGGCGGGTCATCGGCTCGATGGTCGCCGGGTCCTGCTGGCCGGCCGCGTAAGCCAGGTAGATGAGCTCGAGCTGGCGGCGGAGCAGGCGGGGCAGGCGAGCAGCCTGGGGATCGTCGCGCCAGGCGCGCAGGCGGGCAAAGGCGGCCGCGTCGGCGTGGAGCAGCCGCTCCCGCGCCTCCAGCTCGGCCAGGCGCTGGCTGGCCTCCAGGTCGCCCAGCGCCGAGGCCTGCCACCAGGTCTCGTTCTGCACCAGCCAGAGCGGCTCCACCTGCGCCACGTAGCCATCGACGAACGCCTGCACCTGGCTGCGATAGCTGGCCACGTTGCCTCCTCCTACCGCAAGCGCCTGACACGCCGGGAGCCAGCGCGCCTTCCCGTCAAGCGTACCCGATTCCTGGCGGCTGGAGCCAGATCAGGTCTTTCGAGCGCTGTGCGCTCCTCCATCCGCAGCGTCGAGCTGGGAGGCTTCACCCAACGGGTGAAGCCTCCCAGTTCGACCCCCACGGGCGTGGGTGCGCTGTGAGGCCTCGCGGTCGCGGCTCGGATACCTCCATCCATCCCGCATCTGCGCGGTAGCGGGCTGCTAGCGGCACAGGCAGGTATTGGCATGTGGTGTGCATCAGAGACGGTGCCGGCAGGACTGAGGACTGAGACTCGGCTCGAATAGGAAGAAAGTGCTAGGCCGAAACGGTTGACCAGGCCCGTGGTCAGTGCTACACTGCGCCGGCCATCAGTGGATCGCTGTGGGAGGTGCGCGGAGCGGAGACGGGGAGGGGCGCAACAGAGCGTGAAGCGCCTGGCCCAGGGGATTTTGGATTTTGGATTTTGGATTTTGGATTGAGCTGGTCCAGCGGGTCGGTGGCGCAGCAACCGGCTCGGCGGGCCGCCCCAATCCAAAATCCAAAATCCAAAATCCCCTGGGTGACGCGGAAGGGACCTGGCGAAAGACTCGGCGGGTGGTCCCTCGGCTGGCACGGTCGACATGGGCGGGACAAACCAGGCTGGCAACGGCCTGACAGATACCTCCCAGCGTGCAGACGGAGAAGGTCTGTCCTCCTCCTGCGCTTACCCTGCCCCTCTGTCTCCCAGCACCCCGCAGCGGCCTTCCTGGCGCGTGCTGTTCCCCCAGACGGGGGCAGTGGGGAGGTCTTGCGAGACATGTGTGGTATCTTTGGCTACGTAGGCAGGTGCGAGGATGCCCCCCAGCGCATCCTGGAGGGGCTCAAGAAGCTGGAGTACCGGGGCTACGACTCCTGGGGCATCGCCGTTCGCCTCAACGGCAACGCGGCGATCGAGCGCCACGTGGGCAAGATCGGGCTGGCCTCCACCATGTTGCCGGCCAGCGAGATCGGACTGGGCCATACCCGGTGGGCAACCCACGGCGCGGTGACCGAAGAGAACGCCCATCCCCACCTGGACTGCAGCGGCCGGCTGGCGGTCATCCACAACGGCATCGTCGAGAACCACCAGGCGCTGCGGCGCGAGCTGCTCGCGCGAGGGCATCTGTTCCACTCCCAGACCGACACCGAGGTGATCGCGCACCTGCTCGAAGACGAGCTGCGCGCCGCGGCCGGAGAGGCGGATCACCTGGCGCAAGCGCTGATCTGCGCCTTCCGCAAGCTGGACGGGCTGAACGCCCTGGCAGTGCTGGACATCGCCAGCCACCGCCTGGCCGCGGCCAAGACGGGCTCGCCCCTGGTCCTGGGCTGGGCCAGCGAGGCCAGCTACCTCGCCTCGGACCCCAGCGCGCTCCTGGAGCACACGCGGCGGCTGACGTTCCTGGAGGACAACCAGGTGGCGGTCCTTTCCGAGGGCGGGGTGCAGGTGTTCGACGCTACCCTGGGCGAGCGGCTCGATCCGCGCATCTGGGACATCACCTGGCAGCCGGAGCTGGCCGACCTGGCGGGCTACGAGCACTTCATGGCCAAGGAGATCCACGAGCAGCCCCGAGTGATCCACCAGATCGCAGCCGGCTGGGGCGCGCACGCGGAGCAGTTGGCGGAGCTGATGCGGGAGGCGCGCGGCACGTACATGGTCGGCTGCGGCACCGCCGCCCACGCGGCTCTGGCCGCGCAGTACGCCTTCTCGCGCATCGCCGCGCGCCACGTGAACTTCGCCAACGGGTCGGAGTTCGCGTACCTGGAGCACTTCTTGAACGAGCATAGCCTGGTCATCGCCCTGAGCCAGAGCGGCGAAACCATTGACGTGCTGGACTCCATCCGCGCCGCGAAGAAGCGCGGGGTCACGGTGGGGGCGCTGGTCAACGTCGAAGGGTCGAGCCTGTACCGGCTGGCCGACTACCCGGTGCTGCTGGGGGCAGGCCCGGAGCGGTGCGTGCTGGCCACCAAGAGCTTCACCGCCAAGCTGGCCATCCTGTTGCTGACGGCCTACGCCTTCGACCACCGCCTGGAGGAGGGGCGAGAGGTAGTGCAGCGGGCGGCGGACGAGATCCAGCACTTCCTGAGCGACGGGCGGGCCGAGTTGATGCGCCAGATCGCCGAGCAGCTCTACCAGCGGGAACACCTGTACATCATCGGCCGTGGACCCAGCTACCCGCTGGCGCTGGAGGCGGCGCTCAAGATCAAGGAGGTCAGCTATATCCACGCCGAGGGCTTCGCGGGGGGCGAGCTCAAGCACGGAGTGATCGCCCTGATCGAGCCGGGCACCCCCTGCCTGGTCATCGCCCCGAAGGACGAAACCTACACCGCCATCCTCTCCGGGGCCATGGAGGTGAAGGCCCGAGGCGGCTTCATCATCGGCCTCTCACCCGAGCCCGACGAGGTATTCGACATCCACGTGCCGCTGGCCGACGTGGGCGAAGGCGCAATGCTGGTCAACGCCCTGCCGCCCCAAATTCTGGCCTACCACCTGGCCCTCCTCCGCGGCTGCGACCCCGACAAGCCGCGCAACCTGGCCAAGAGTGTGACGGTGAAGTAGCGGCCTGGTCGAGCTCGGTGGCATATCCGTACTACACCTGTGCCTGGTCAATATGCGCAACCCTGGTCGATCGTCAACGGATAGCTCTATCCTAATGAGTGGATCCGGTGGCGAAGCCTGCCCGCCCGTGGATGACGCGCTGGCACACATTCCTGCGGCAATCGCCGCACGCCGCGAGCTACTGCCGGGACCGGGGGCACACCAAGGCAATGACCAGGACGCTTGCTTCCATACTGCCCGACCCGGAGGCGCTCCTCGAGCTGGAGCCCGAGGAACTGGCCGGTGTCGTCCTCGAGTACCTCAACGCGCTCGACGCGCCTGACCGCGGGCAACTGAACCGCTACAACTTCGGCCTGCCGCACACGGTCCAAGACTATCCGTCCGCCTATCGCGACCGGATCAGTCGGGCGCTCATGGAAGCCTGGGTTTGGCTGGCGCGAGAGGGCCTGCTCGCGCCGAAGCCTGGAGAGGCCGGCGAATGGGTGTTCATCACCCGGCGCGGGCAGCGCCTGAAGACGACCGCCGACTTCGCTGCCTATCAGCGAAGCGCCATGCTCCCACGCCGTGTCCTGCACCCACTGATAGCCCAGAAGGTCTGGGCCACGTTCCTGCGTGGCGACTACGACACTGCCGTCTTCCAGGGGTTCAGGGAAGTTGAAGTCGAGGTGCGAAGTGCTGGCGGGTACAGCGCCGGGGACTACGGCCCCGACCTGATGCGCCGCGCGTTCAACCCGAACAACGGCCCACTGACCAATCTCACCGCCCCGATGGCCGAGCGCGAGGCGCTCGCGCATCTGTTTGCTGGCGCGATTGGCTCGTACAAGAACCCAGTGAGCCACCGCGCGGTCACCATGCCGGACCCGGCCGAGGCGGTCGAGTTGGTCATGCTCGCTAGCCACCTGCGGCGTGTGGTCGACGCCCGGAGGCCACGCACATGACGGGACGGTGGACGACCCCGCGGTCGGCGCTGCTCTGGGGCGACCGCGCGCTCTCGAAGCCGGAGGTGGTACAACTCCACGCCACGATCGAGGCGTGGCTGGCCGAGGTACCGGACTCCGCTCACCGACGGGAGTTCGAGCGTCGGTTGAAGGACCGGTCGAATGAGAATCACCTCTCCGCGCTACAGGAGTTGGGCCTGCACCACGAGTTCGTGCGGCGCGGCTACAGCGTGCAGCGTGAGCCGGAGATGGTCGGCAGCAGCAGCCGGCCTGACTTCCGCGTCACGACGCCGTTCGGCCCGGCGGTCGTCGAGGCCGTCGTGGCGCGGCGCTCGGACGAGCGCGCAACTCTGGACGGTCGGCTGTGGGCGCTGATCGACGACCTGGAACGGACACCCTCCGGGCTGCACATCATTGCCGACGTGCGGACGCCGCTGCCGCGGGGCCTGAAGACCAGCCTCGTCCGGAAGTTCCTTGGTGAGCAACTGGTCGCAGGCTGGGGATCCGATGGCGATCCCGACCGGACGTACCGAACGGATGACGGCAGTGTCGAGGTTGTCTTCTCGGCGTTCCCTGTGGCGGAGGATCCCGCTGACGAGGACCAGGGGGGCGCCGTCGGCATCGGGGGCTTTGGCTACGGTTTCGCCAGGGCGGTCGAGGCCCCCGACCGGATCCGCTCTGCCCTGGCCTCGAAGGCCCGGCGCTACGGGAAGCTGAGCGAACCCTACGCCATCTGCATCTTCCCGACCACCGAATTCCGCAGCCTGGACACTGAGCGCCAGGCCATCGACCGCTTCTTCTTCGAGCGCCGCGGGGGCGAGCTGGCGCACGCACGAGTCTCGGCGGTCGCCGTCTTCGATGAGGTCAGGCTCGGGGATCGGTCGATCGGGCACCGCTTCCGCGTCTACCACAACCCGTTCGCCGTCCACCTGCTGCCAGTGGAGGTCTTCAATGGCTGGCCGCAACTGGTCGGCTACCGGACCGGCTCCGGGGCCACCTTCGAGTGGCGCGACCCACCCGGCGAACCCGCTGTCTGCTAGCCTCTCCGGGGCGACCGCCCTTGAGAGCGTCACGCATTCGGAGTCGAACCCTGGCAATCGGTGGCGCCGGAGCGCACGAAAACGCTATGTTGGGAGGATGCCAGAGATGACCGGCCCCTTCGACTGTGCGGCATTCCTACGCGCACACGATACTCGCGACGGTGCTCCTGACTACGGTCGGAGGGAGTGGCCTGTGCGCCAGAACGGTCAATGCCAGTTCCAGGGACCATCAGGGTCTGCTGCTCGTTCGTAGACGTAGCGCAGGGCGTCGACGAAGCCCGCCTCTACCTCAGTGACGGCACCCATGTGGGTGAATGCCACGCCAGCGAAGGACTGAGCCTCCTCCAACAACTTCCCCTCCCATGGGTCGCCAGAGGTGAGCAGCGCCCGGATCACCTTCTTGACGTCCCAGTCGACGCCCTCGCAGTAGAGCAAGTCCGCCAGTTCCACTCGCTCCTTCACGAACTCGATGCCAAGCCGGTATCCTGCCTGATACATCTCCTGTCGTTGCTGGCTGAAGCGCTTTCGCAATTCCGTGAGGTCGATCCTGCTCTCGATATCCGCTAACTCCTGCCGCCGGCCGAATCGTCGCAGTTCTCCACGCAGCGCATTCTGGAAGACCTGCATGATTCGCGTGCGTGATCGAGGCCACGCCAGCGCTGCCACTCGCGCACGCAGACCTGGGCCGCCTCGTCGGTATGCTCCTGCGCGAGTTCAACACGGTAGGTCAGGGTGAGGCGTGCCTCGACGGTCGTCTGGTCCCGCCGCCTCCCGAACCCCGAGCCGGGGAAGGCCTTCGGTTGGTGGACCAGTCGGCGCTGTTCATCGCACCGAAGACGAGCTACTTCCTCACCAGTGACCTGGACGCCATCGGCCAGACTGACGGCACGAGCGCCGCGTGCGCCCTTGAACCGCTGCTGGGCGGCCCGGGCGGCGAGCCACAGGTGGACCTGGGCCAGAAGCGCATCGACACGGCACGGCTGTACTTCCCCTTCCGCTCGAACCGAGCGCAGCGGCGCGCTGCGCTGCTGGTCGAGGATCCATCCACCCGTGTCATCCGCGTGGAGGGTCCTCCCGGCACCGGCAAGAGCCTGACCATTGCCAACCTCGCGTGCCACCTGGCTGCGACCGGGAAGACGGTACTCATCACGTCGCAGAAAGACAAAGCGCTCGAGGTGGTGGACCACAAGCTGCGCGAACTGAAGCTGGCGGAGTTGCCAATGACGCTCCTCCGTCGAGACCGGGAGTCCAAGCAGGAGTTGCTCCAGCGGCTCGATCGTATCAAGAAGGAGCGCACCCGACAGGAGGTGGGGACGGCCGTCGAGGCCGTGGCCGGGAAGTTCCAGGTGGAAACCTCCGACTACCTGGCGGACGCCGAGCAGTACGCGCAGGCGATCCGCTGGGAGGAACTGGTAGAGCAGGCGCACCGCCAGGTTCTCGCTTCCGGCGGCCTACGGCGTCTGGTCCGCCAGGCACGGTTCTGGCACGCCCGCTGGTGTGCTGCGCGAGAGGCAGCACAGAGCACCGACGCGATCGCTGAGAGGACCGGTGCTCGTCGTGCGCGCCTGCTCGACCTCGCCGTCGAAGCGCTGCGGCTCGGACGGGAGCTGGCAGTTGCGAGCGCCTCCCGCGAGGAGCGTGCCCGCCTCCGGGAGCTCGCGGCAGTCCTCAAACGCGACCAGAACAACCGGAGGAACTTCTCGCTCTTTGATCGGCTCAGGGGTCAGCCGGATCGGACGGCAATGCTGCTCAAGCTACTCCCCGTCTGGATCATGACCCCCGACGACGCGGCGCGCCTGTTCCCTTGCGACCCCGGCGTGTTCGATGTCGTCATCGTCGACGAGGCCTCGCAGGTTGACCTGCCGTCCATCACCCCGATCGCGTACCGGGGCAAGAAGCTCGTCATCTTCGGCGACTCCAGGCAGATGCGGCCCCGACGCTTCGCCTTCTTGAATCAGGCCGTTGCCCAACAGGCCTGGCAGCAGAGTGGCATGGATCGCCTCGACCCGCAGCGCTGGCTCCACCCGGCCCAGCAGAGCCTGCTCACGCTCGGCGCCGTGCGCGCCGAGGAAGAAACTCTGCTCGACGAGCCCTTTCGTTGCCTGCCGCCCATCATCGAGTTCTCGAACCGGCGCTGGTACGACAGCCAGTTGCGCATCATGACCGACGAGCACCACAAGAAATTCGGGGCACCTGACCAGCCCATCATGCAGCTCCACCACGTGCCGGATGGCGTGATCTCGAATGGCTCCCAGGAGAACGAGACCGAGGCGCGAGCTCTGGTAGATCTTCTCGCCCGGCTCGTGACCGATCCAGACTATGATGGAGCGTCGATCGGTGTCATGTGCCTCTTCGAGGAGCAGGTTGCGCTCATCCAGGATCTGGTCGCGGAGCGTATCTCGCCTGAGGACATGGAAGGACCACGACCTGGTCGTGATCAACCCCGATGGGTTCCAGGGCGACGAGCGCGACGTGATCCTCTATTCGCTCTCCTACGACGCCAAGGTGATGCCGCAGGCGGCGCTCTCCGCGCGCATGCAGGAGCAAGCCCACGTACAGGGCATGCTCAACGTGGCGTTCACTCGAGCGCGCCACGAGGTCCACGTGTTCCACGCAGCGCCGATCGATGCTTTCACGTTCGCGTACGGACGCCCGAGCGTGCTCACCGACTGGCTGCGGCACTGCGCCGAGGTGCAGGCCCGCCCTCGCGTGCGCGTCGCTGGAGCCCGCATCGGCAGTGTGGACTCACAGTTCGAGGCTGACGTGGCCGCAGCTCTCCGCGGGCAAGGCTTGCGCGTGCTGCACCAGTACCCGGCCTGCGGTTTCCACATCGACCTCGTCTGCGAGCGTGAGATCGGATGTTCGGTCTGCCCACGAAGCCGCGCCGTCCCGCCCGAAGCGCCGCTCACGAAGGAGGTGAGCGGGGACCAAGAGACCGAGGGTGAAAACCCCATCGCTTCCGGCCGAGATCTTCCGCTCCCACAGCAAGTGGCTGAGCCGGTCGACCAGTCGAACCGCGTGGTTGACGTACGTCGCGGCGGTGATCGGCGCGATGAGTTGGAGCTTGCGCCGCGCCGCTCGATCAGACAGGATCTCGCGGCTGCGCAGCGCGACCACGAAGGTGGGGACAGTCAGGACGGGGAGGCTGAGGGCTTCGAGGCCAGCCGAGGGAATGGGGGGGCTGCCTTCTGCTCACCAGCGTCAGCCTAGAGGCCCGGCCTCTCGGGCATCTTCGGCAGCGACCGCCTCCACCGCGACGCGGAGGCGCTCGTCACCGAGCAGTTCCTCCAGGTACGCAGCTTCCTCCAGCACCGTCGAAGGGCCGCGAAGCACCGTGACCCCACAGGCCATCAGTTCGTGCAGGAACTGGGCGCGGGGCATGCCGGCGAGGTCTGCCGCAGCCTGGGTATCCGCGCCCCTCAGATAGGCCGCGATGCCGGCCTCCAAGCGCTCCGCGCGAAGGCCCCCCAACGCAGCCCGCCTGAGCACGGCTGCCTCGGCCTGGCCGGTTCGCACGACAAAATCGTGCAGTTCAGCGGCCTCCACGTCGGTGAGCCTGATCGACTTGGTGACCACAGCGCCCCTCGCTTCTGATTGCTTCTGGCAGAACCATACTGGACAGTACTGCCGCACGCCAACAAGGGCACGGTGCAACCGTCCGCTCAGCCCGGCGTGGTGCTCAGCCGCTCGGCGCGGACCTGCTCCAGCGCGGCGCGGAAGTCCTGCTCGCGGATGCGTAACTCCGCCACCTGCGCCGGCCCGAGGTCCGGGACGGGGACGCCGCTCTCGCGGGCGCACCGCTCGATGGCCAGGTAGGCCGCCCTGGCGCACACGTTCTCGATCTCGGCGCCCACCAGCCCCTCCGTCTCGGCAGCCAGCTCGGCTAGGTGCACGTCTTCGGCCAGGGGCTTGCCCCGACAGTGGATGCGGAAGATCGCCTCGAGCCCGGCTTCCCAAAGAACGTCGGAGTCATTGTGCAGCGGCGTCCTTTTTGTTATACATTGTTTAACACGAAAGGTGCTCCATGCCGATTCGGGAGTTGCTCTAGGACGGCTGGAATGAGGACCACATCGCTCGCCACCACGTCACTCCCGAGGAGGTGGAGGACATCTGCATGGGCGAGTACTGGGAGCTTCGAGCAGGTGCAGGCAAGCGAGCGCTCTTTGGGCGAACCAGCGGTGGGCGCTATCTGCTGATCATTGGCGTTCATCGGGGTGGGGGGTTGTTCTACCCCATCTCTGCTCGGGACACGACCCAGGCGGAGCGTTGGCGCTACCAGGAGCATCTGGGGAGGTGAGATCTGTGTCAGCGAACAAGGAAACAGCCAACCGAGTCCCTCGGGTCAAGTCCCTGGAAGAGGAGGCCACCTTCTGGGACACCCACAGCCCGCTGGACTATCCCAAGCATTGGAAGGAAGGAAAGAGGGCCAAGGGTCAGCGCCCCCTGGGCCATATTCTGGGGGTGCGACTCGATGCCGAAGTGATCGGTGAACTTGCGGCGATCGCGCGGGACAAAGGGCTTGGCCCCTCAACTCTTGCTCGGATGTGGATCATGGAGCGGCTGCTGGAAGAGCGCAGAGAAAAGCCGCGCCAGAAGGAATCTGGTGAGGCTCCAGCGTCCCGGGGCGCGGCCGTCACTAGCCAGCCTGCCGCGCAGCGCTCGGACGACTCCTGGGTCGAGCAGGCGCAGCAGAACCCGCCATGACCCATCGCAAGGCCTCGCGTGGCTTGCGCCGCACTCCGCCGGCTGGAGTGGACATCCTCATGGTATGGCTGGCCGGCGGTAGCAGGTGGCATACTACGGGCAGCGACGGAGGTTGCGTCAGGGAGGCTGGTATGGCAAGCCGCGCGCGGGAAGTCGAAAAGGTCACCGTCTCGCTGCCCGCAGAGTTGGTGCGCTACGCCGACCAGCGGGCGGCGGAGTTGGGGACCAGTCGCAGCCAGGTGATCAGCAGAGCCCTGGCCGAGTTGCAGGCGCGGGAGCAGGATGCGACAGCCCGGGAGGGCTATGCCTTCTACGCCAGGGAGTCGCAGGAGTTCGCCGCGGCGAGCCTGCAGGCGGTGTCTGAAGCCATCGGCCATGCCGGTTAGGCGGGGTGAGATCTACTGGGTCGAGTTCGATCCGGCCAAAGGTAGCGAGCAGGGAGGCTTGCGGCCGGCGCTGGTGGTCCAGCAGGACGTGGGCAATCAATACAGCCCGACCATCGTGGTTGCCGCCATCACGCGCACCATACCGCCGCGGCCCTTCCCCTTCGTGGTGGTGCTGAGCCCGACGGAGAGCGGCCTGCCCGAGGTGAGCGCGGTCAACTGCGCCCAAGTCGCGACCATTCAGCAGGAGGGTCCTGACTCACGCCTGCGGCCGCCCCGAGGGGAGCGTCAGGTTCGTCCCATCGGTCGGCTTAGCCCGCGCAAGATGGCCGAAGTGGACGCGGCACTGAAGTACAACCTCGGACTGAGCTGAGCCACCCAACTATCCAACGAGGCGGTAGTGGAACTGGCGCGCGGCGTGCTGGAGTGGCACGTCCAGCCTCGGGTCCGTACCAGCGGAAGCCGTTCCACGCGCTCGTCACCGATTGACACCCCTTCGAGGTTGATGTACCGCGTTGGTCGGACGTGCAGCAGTTCTGCCGGCGGCAGGACTACCGGGAGACGCGCACCGATCTCTGAAATCCACCCACTCCACCCGTCGCCAGCCGTCCTATACTGGAAGTATGGCTCCGCGCTTTGGGCGGAGCTGGACCATTCCAACTGGAGGAGGCAGCCATGCAGACAGAAGTGGTGGAACGCTTGATCGCTCGACAGGACTGGCTCGACCGCGCCGGCGACCCGCTGCAGCGGGTGGTACAGCGGGTACTGGGCAAGGGGCCGCGCGCGCAGGTCGTGCGCGATGCCCTCCACGGCGTGTGGCTGGGGCACCCACTCCATCCCGCCCTGACCGACGTGCCCATGGGCGCCTGGACGGTGGCGCTGCTGCTCGACCTGGCCAGCCTGGGCCGGCGAGGCGAGCGCTGGCAGCGGGGCGCGGACGCCAGCCTCGCTCTGGGACTGGCCGGGGCGCTCGGCTCGGCCGCCACGGGGCTGGCGGACTGGAGCTGGACCTACGGCCAGACCCGCAAGACCGGGCTGGTCCACGCCCTGTTCAATACCCTGGCCACGCTGCTGTACAGCGGCTCGCTGGCGCGCCGCCTCAGCGGGCGCCGCGAGGGAGCGGTCACCCTCTCCGTGGCCGGCTACCTGTGCGTCCTGGGCGGCGCCTACCTGGGCGGCGAACTGGTCTACCGCCTGGGCATGGCCGTCAACCGCAACGCCTGGGTGGAGGGGCCGCCCGACTTCCGCCCGGCCCTGCGTGAAGCCGACCTGGCCGAGGGCAAGCCGACGAAGGTGGTGGTGGACGGGGTGGACGTGCTGCTGGTGCGCCAGCGCGGCGCCCTCTACGCCCTGGAGCAGACCTGCGGCCACGAGGGCGGGCCGCTGGCGGAGGGCGAGCTGTCCGATGGTTGCATCACCTGCCCCTGGCACGGCTCCCAGTACCGCCTGGTCGACGGCAGCCTGGTCCACGGGCCCGCCACCGCGCCCCAACCCTGCTTCGACGTGCGGGTGCGCGAGGGGATGATCGAGGTGCGACGAGCGCTGGCATAGACGTTGCCCTTTCTATAGGGAGTCGACAGTCGACAGTCGACAGTTCGCTCGTACCCCTGTCGACTGTCTACTGTCGACTGTCGACTGTCAACTTCGTGGAGGGAGCCATGCCGCTCAAGGTTCGCCTGGTTCGCACGGAGGAGGCCACGCCGGAGGTGCGCCGGCTGCTCGAGGACATCCAGGACAGCCTGGGCATCGCCTGGCCCCCGGCCAACTTCCGCGCCTACGCGGCCTATCCGGAGGCGGCGCGGCTCTTCTGGGCGCGCTCCAAGCCGTCAGCCTGTACCGAGCAGTTGCTGCGCCAGGCGCTGGCCATCGTCGAGCATGCCTACCGCCGCATGAGCGAGTCCTACCGGCCGCGCTTCAACGCCGAGCAGTTGCGGGAGTGGGGCGTGAGCGAGGCGGACCTGCAGCAGATCCGCTGGGAGCTGGATGCCTTCGAGTACGGCAACCCGCAACTGCTCATCCTGCAGCACGCCCTGCGCCTGGCCTGGCTGGGGCAGGCGCTGCCGGGCGTAGGCGTCCCCCAGCCGCGCCGCACACCCAGCCCGTATCGCCATCCCGAGATCCAGATGGTCGATCCAGCAGAGGCGCCGGAGCGGGTGCAGCGCCTGTACCGCTCGATCCGCGCCACCCTGCGCCTGCCGCTGGTGAACACCGACTACCAGGCCCTGGCCAGGTGGCCCGGCTTCCTGGAGCTGCTGTGGCAGGAGGTCAAGCGCGAGCGGCGCTCGGACCGTTTCCGTCGCCTGGCGGGCGAGCTGGCGCGCATGGGCGAGGCGGCCGCCCTGCGGCTGCCCTGCCCGCTGGAGCTGGCGCCGGACGAGATAGAGCATGTGCTCGGGCGGCCGGACGAGTTGGAGCATATGCACGCCCTGCTCGACCTGTTCACCGACCTGCTGCCCGACCTCATCCTCAACGACGCCCTCTTTCGCATCGGAGCCTCACTGGGCGCGCCGGTGGCCGCGCCCAGCCTGGCCCCAGAGCGGCGCTAATGTAACTCACGGATAGGCTGCGAGAGTTGGCATCGGGATCGCAGCCCAGCTTGCTGGAGCATCGTCTTGCAGCCTATCCGTGAGTTACATTAGCAGGATTTTCAGAGCAGGATTTTCAGCGGGATCGAGCCAGTCGAAGCTCTCGTGGGGCGGGCGTCCCTGCCCGCGCGGGAGCAGAGGCCCGTCGCACCGGGACCGCCTTCTTGTCCAACAAGACCACCGCCTTTCAACCCTACGCGCGGGAGCAGAGGCCCGTCGCACCGGGACCGCCCCCTCATAGTCGCGGCTCGGGTACCCGTGGAAACAGCCAGCAGGCCGTCCTGCACGTCGTGATGATCCGCCCTTCAATTGGGCCACGGCCTTTCAGCCGTGGAAACACCGGCGGCGTCCCGGGGGCCTGGCTGTGGGGAGGGGCTTCAATTGGGCCACGGCCTTTCAGCCGTGGAAACCATGGCGACCGGGGCGGGGATGGCGACCGGGGGCACGCGCTTCAATTGGGCCACGGCCTTTCAGCCGTGGAAACACGTTTCGCCGCGCCACTGTCGAACCGCGTTTGGTTGCTTCAATTGGGCCACGGCCTTTCAGCCGTGGAAACATGGCTGAGT
>JACQUR010000477.1 GCA_016210245.1 Chloroflexota bacterium | reverse complement strand
GTGGGGGCTGGGGCAGCCACGGGGGGCTGCCCCTACTCAGGACTCAGGACTCAGGACTCAGGACTCAGGACTCAGGACTCAGCACTCAGGACTCAGCACTCAGGACTCAGGACTCAGGACTCAGGACTCAGGACTCAGCATGTGGCATAGGTCTTGCCAACGTGCGAGAAGAGCTCGGGCCAGCCGGGCAAGGGGAGAGAAGACTCCACGGCGGGCGCTCGCCCAGCACTCACCCTCACCTTGGACATGGGAGCGTACCAGGTATGCCCACACCGAGAACGCGTAAGCCGCCGACGGTGCTGGTCATCGAAGACGACGACCACATTCGCGCCTTCCTGTCCGATCTCTTGACCGCGGAGGGCTACCAGGTTGAGGCCACCCACTCGGGCGCCATCGGCCTGGACCTGGCGCGCGCGAGCCACCCCGATCTCATCACCCTGGACCTGGGCCTGCCTGGCAAGAGCGGCCTCCAGGTGCTCGAAGAGCTCCGGGCCAACTCGGACACGCGAGACATCCCGGTGTTCGTCCTGACCGCGTATGCCGACCTGCTCCAGCGGTGGGGACGCACCCAGCCGGACCGCTGCTTCACCAAGCCCGTGGACGTGGAGGCCTACCTCTCCAGCCTGGCCTCCACCCTGCAGTCGCAGCCGGCCGGGTGATAGCGCCCGGCCGGGCCCTTCCCGAATCCAAAACCAAGAACTCGGAGGACGATGATGGCGCGCCTCGCCTTTGGCGGTATCTCGGTCCATCCCATGCTGAACGACTTGCCGGCCGCGTTGCTTCCAACCAGCGCCCTGTGCGACGTGCTGGCCGCGATCACGGGACGCACCTCGTGGGCCCACTGCGCCTACCATACGCTCCAGATCGGCACCCTGGCGGGCGTGGGTGCGGCGGTGGCCGGCCTGGTGGACTACCAGGACGTGCCGTCCGATCCCGAGGCGCAGCGGGCGGGCCGCACGCACCTGATGCTCAACGTGGGCGCCCTGACCATGAGCGCCCTGAACCTGATGCTGCGCGACGCCCGACGTCCCCGGGCCAACTTCCTGGGCACCATGCTCTCGCTGACCACTCTGGGCGCGCTGGCCTACTCTGCGCTCCAGGGTAGCGTCCTGGCCTACAAGCACCGCATGGCGCTCGCACCGGCTGCGCCGGCACGCGCTGTGGGCGAGGTGCGCGAGCGGGTCGGAGAGATGGCGGCAGAAGCCCGGGAGCGAGTGGGGGAGACGGCAGAACGGGTCCGCCGCACGCCTCGGGCAGCCCGCGGCTCGTAGGAGCCAGGTGTCGGGAATCGATCCTGCCGGGGTCAATCGGTTTCGAGCGTCGCCCGCGGGCGCGCTACGTGGATTCGGCGACCAGCATTGGATATACTGGCCTCGAGCGCCCCATCCTCCGCTTGCTCTCCCCGGCCAGGCGGCTAGAGCGTTGCTCGCACCATGGACGATTTCGACAAACACCTGCTCAACCGCATCCAATCAGAGTTCCCGCTCGCCTCGCGCCCCTACCTGGTCCTGGCTGAGCGCCTCGGCGCGACGGAGGAGGAGGTGCTGGCGCGCGCGCGCCGCCTCAAGGCCGAACGCATCATCCGCCAGATCAGCGCCATCTTCGACACCCGGAGCCTCGGGTACAAGTCGAGCCTGGTGGCCGTGCGCGTGCCGCAGGACCGGATCGCGGCCGCGGCGCGGGTGATCAACGAGCACCCCGGCGTCAGCCACAACTACGAACGCAACCACGACTTCAATCTGTGGTTCACCATCGCCGTGCCGCCCACCAGCGACCTGGAGGCGATCGTCCGCCGTCTGCACGAGCTGGCTGGGGCCGAGAGCACGCGGCTGATGTATACCCTGCAGCTCTTCAAGATCGGCGTCAACCTGGACATGACGGGCGAGCAGCCCCCTGATGCCATCTCCGAGCCCGAGTACACCGAGGCGCGGCGGGCGACGGCGCACCCCTCTACCCTGTCGGAGGCGGACATCGCGGCCATCCGCGAGCTGCAGGAGGACCTGGCGATCGAGCCCGAGCCCTTCGCCCCCCTGGCCGAGCGGCTGGGCTGGAGCCAGCAGCGGCTGTTCGCGGTCGCAGGGGACCTGCAGGGCCGGGGCTTCCTCCGCCGCGTGGCGGCCATCCTGTACCACCGCAAGGCAGGCTTCAAAGCCAACGCCATGGGCGTGTGGGCCGTGCCGGAGGACCGGGTCGCCGAGGTTGGCCCCCGCATGGCCAGCTTCGCCGCGGTGAGCCACTGCTACCATCGGCCCACCTATCCCGACTGGCCCTACAGCGTGTTCACCATGGTCCACGGGCACGACGAGGCCGAGTGCGAGACCATCCTGCGTGCCATCTCCGATGCGACCGGCATCGCCAACTACCGCTCGCTGTACAGTACCAGGGAGTACAAGAAGGTACGGATATTGTTCTATACAACCGCCTATGCTGAGTGGGAGGCGAAGTACCTGGTGCAGAGCGCGCCCTAGCCGCGAGGCGGCTTCCACGGAGCAAGTCAGAGCCAGGCGAGAGTCTCAACTCGTCGCCTGGCTCTCTTGTGTCTTGGGGGATGGCATCCCCGCGGCCTCCAGCTTCTCAGCCTGACGCAGGCCGTTGGACGTCGCCGTCCGCTCAAAGTGGGTAGCGCCGGTCAGGTTTCCGCACGTCCAGCAGGGGGGACAGATGACAGATGACTCCTTGCACTCGGTGCCAGCCGGCGCAATGATACTGCCGACAGAAAGTGCCCAAGCGGCCGGGAGGCGCGGGCTATGGCACTCGATAGGAGGAGCCAATGGTAGACGAATCACGCAGGCAGGAGGCAGGCTTTGGCGCCGGCGACTGGGGAGGACCCTACCTCGCAGCGGCATTTCTTTGCGAGAAGGTTCTCATCGAGCAGGACGGCGTCCAGAGCGCGATCCGTATCGTTGATCGATTCTTTCAGAACGTGACCTCTATCGGCGGGCAGGTCCCCGCGACAATGCCGCCGCTGGCAGTTAGTCTACAAATGCTGCTCATCCGACGGCTGGATGATTATACCCGACCACCTCGTGCCGGGCTCACGAGAGCCGAAATGCACGGCGTACTTCTGAACTAGCGGCTTGAGCAAGTCGCGCAGTTCAGCATCGGTCCAGTCGCCGTTGGAGAACTCGGCCAGTCGAAGCTCGATTTCTGCGACCAGATCACGTACCAGCGGGTCAGCTATCTGGTGAAGATTCCAGGTATGCGCGACGAGCCACTCTTCGAAGTCGTGCAGCGAAGTCTCGTCAGCAAGATACCTGGCCAGTTGCTCTCGAATCTCAGAATCGACGAGAGGCTCCACAATGCCCTCCCAGCCCACTAAGCGAGTAAGCGCGGCTCAAGTCCGAGCACTGTTCAACAAAGGCTGCTATTGGCAACAGGTGCAAAATGGTCAGCTCACGGAGAAGTGCATCAAAGATGCGCACCCGTCGTCCCCCCGGGCCCCAGTCCCTCACTGCACGAGGAGCCAACTCATGGCGTACCTGGATGCCAGCGGGCAAGAAGTCGCGCGCGTCCACCAGTACCTACTGCCCAATGGAGGTCTCGGTGCAAGCGGCAGGCCAGACCCCAAGCGCCTGCTCCACAACGGGGTAGTGTATATTGCCACTGAATAGCTTACCAGTCCCTCTTATCCGGGGACAATCCCCTCCAGCGTCGGCAGGGCCGTCAGGAAGCCCTCCCGGACACCGGCGCCCTGGGGGAAGACCTTGGTGGGGTTCAGCAGGCCCTTCGGGTCCAGCGCCTGCTTGAGGCGCTGCATCAGCTCCAGGCCGAGGGGGCCCAGGGCCT
>JACQUR010000475.1 GCA_016210245.1 Chloroflexota bacterium | reverse complement strand
GGCGGGGCGTGCGGCGCAACTGCCCCTGGAACGGGCGGGTGTGGCCGATGGCCAACAGCCACGTGGCCGAAGCGCTGGTCCGAGCGGCGGAGCACCTGGACGAGGGGCTGCTGCCGGCCGCGGCCGAGTTCCTGCGCCGCTTCACGCGGCTCCTGTTCTGGGACCAGGACCCCTCGCGCCCCAACTGCTTCGAGCACTACCACCCCTTCACCGGCCAGCCCTCCACCTACCGCGGCATCGACGACTACCAGCACTCCTGGCTGGTCGACCTCATCATCCGCTTCGTCTGCGGCCTGCGCGTGGACGGCCCGGCGCTGGCGGTGCGCCCGCTGCCCATGGGCCTGGAGCGCTTCGAACTGGAGAACGCCCCCTGGCGGGGCCACCGCGTGGCCGTGTCGTGGCAGTCCTCTCGCGGGCTGCGGCTGTGGGTGGACGGGGCGTTGCGGGGGCAGCGAGGGGATCTGGGGCCGCTGGGCGTGGCGCCCTAGCGTCTGAGCAAGCTCGGCGCCCGTCGTGAAGTCGTTGCCTACTCAGGCAGCAGGGCGTCAACGATCGCCAGCACGACCCCACTCTTCGGCCAGGATCTCCTCCGCGTCACGGGCCGTGTGCCGATGGCCGCTATGGCCCAGAGCAACGAAAGGCAGACGCCGCGGCTCAGCGCTTGGGAGGCCCAGATAGGCCATCAACGCCTGCCGTGTGACCTCGGAAACGGAGGTGCCACGTCGGCGCGCCTCGCGCTCGAGCACGACAGCAATCTCGTCGGGAAGGGTAACGGTAGTCCGCTTCATACTTGCATCATAGCATACGCGCGCAGACCATTTGGGGTAGTTCTCAGCACCACACGCAGACGGCGTGGGTGGCCCTCATGTTCTTGTGCGGCTTCCCCCCTGGGCTACCGTCCTCATCCTTCGACAGGCTCAGGATGAGCGGAGGCGAACCCGCTCATCCTTCGACAGGCTCAGGATGAGCGGAGGCGAACCCGCTCATCCTGAGCCTGTCGAAGGATGAGCAGACCAGCTAACGTGGTTCCCTGCAAGACTCTGACGACCACCCGGGTGGCGTCAGGCGCGGCTACACCCTGGCCGCGGCGGCGTGGCGGACGCAGGTGCCCACGAGACTCCCCACCTCATGGAGCAGCGCTTCCCGGCTGTAGGCGCCTTTCTGGAGAATCCTCTCGACGTAGCCGTTCAGGCGCAGGCGATCCTCCACGGTTATGTCCTTGGCGGTCACGACCACGATCGGGATCGTACGATCGGCTTCCCGCCGGCACAGAGTTTCCGCGAACTCGAAGCCATCCATTTCCGGCATCATGAGGTCGAGCAGGATCAGGTCCGGCCGCCGTTCCGCCACCCGCTCCAGGCCGATCCGACCGTTCTCAGCTTCGTCCACGGTCCACTCCTCCCGCTCGAGCAGACGCCGCATCATCTCCCGCGAGGCGCGGTCGTCTTCAACGAGCAGAACCGAGCCAGGAGCCTCGCCACGGCGGTAGCGCCGGAGCGTCGCAGCGAGCCGATCGCGTTCGATCGGCTTGGTCAGGTAGTCGGACGCGCCCAGGGCGTAGCCCATGTTCTTCTCGTCCACCATGCTGAGCATGACCACCGGGATGTCGGCGAGATCAGGATCGGCCTTCAAGGCGGACAGGACGGCCCAGCCGTCCATTACCGGCATCATCACGTCCAGAGTGATGGCGGAGGGTCGTAGGCTCTTCGCCCGTTGCAGGCCTTCCTGGCCGTTGGCCGCGGTCGCCACGCGGTAGCCCTCTTTCGACAGAAAGCGGGTCATGAGGTCACGGACGGTGGGATCGTCGTCGATCACCAGCACCGCCGTTGCCGTGTCAGGGCTCGCCTCGGCAGCCGGCTGCTCGGCGACCGTGGCAGGGGTGGGCGCTTCGGGCTCTCGCTTGCGCTCGACCGCCTGGGCTGGCAGAGTGATGGTGAACATGCTGCCCTTGCCGTACTCGCTCGTCACGGTGATATCGCCGCCCATCATCTGGCACAGCCGTCGGCTGAGGGCCAGCCCCAGGCCGGTCCCGCCATACTTGCGGGTGGTGGAGGCCTCAGCCTGCTGGAAGGCCTGGAAGAGCTTGCCCAGTTGCTCGGGCGTCATGCCGATGCCGGTATCACTGACTCGGAAGATGATCTGCTCCATGCCCTCGACCGTCTCCCGGGCGATCTGCAGAGAGACGGTGCCCTGCTCAGTGAACTTGCAGGAGTTGCTGAGCAGGTTGAAGAGCGACTGCCGGACCTTGGTGAGGTCGGCATGCATCGCGCCCAGGCCATCGGGGCAGTGGACCTCTAGAGCATTGTGGTTCTTCTTGACCAGGGGTTGGACCACAGCCACGGCGTCGCGGACCATCTCGGCGAGGTCGAAGCTCTCCAGGAAGAGGTCCATCTTGCCGGCCTCGATCTTGGACAGGTCGAGCACGGCGTTGATCAGGCCCAGCAAGTGCTTGCCGGCGGCCTGGATCTTCTGGAGGTCGGGGACGAAGTCCTGCTGGCCCAGGTCCTGGGCCTCCTCCTGGAGCATCTCGCTGTAACCGATGATAGCGTTGAGCGGCGTGCGCAGTTCGTGGCTCATGTTGGCCAGGAAGGAGCTCTTGGCTCGATTGGCGGCCTCCGCCGCTTCCATGGCGGCTCGCAGTTCCCCCTCGGCGCGCTTGCGGTCCGTGATGTCACGAATGATCGCGGTGAAGAAGTACGTGCCTCCCACTTCGACGACGGAGATCGCCAACTCCACCGGGAACTCGTATCCGTCGCGGTGCAGGGCGACGATCTCGATCGGCTTCTGCGGCAACCGCAACTGACGCGTCGCCAGGAAGCGCTCGATGCCGCGGGAATGGGCCTCCCGGTGCTGGGGTGGAACGATCACCTGCGCGACCTCCAGCCCGATCACCTCCTGCCGCGGCCAGCCAAACATGGCCTCGGCCTGAGGGTTCCAGCCCGTGATCTTCCCGCCCGCATCCATGCTGACGATAGCGTCGAGCGCGCGGTCGAGGATCAGCCGGTTTCGCGCCTCGCTCTCCTGGAGTTGCGCCTGTGCCCGCTTGCGCCCGATCAGGCCGGCGAACGCATACGCCACGGCTTCCAGGAAGGCAACCTCGCGTTCGTCGCGCCGGTAGCCTTCGCCCAAGAAGAGCACGATCACCCCGAGGACCTTGCCATCCAGAACTATTGGCAGGCTGTAGTGCCCATGGGGAGACATACCCTCAAGGCGGATATCGTGACGATCGTCGACGCGGTCCACGAATTGAGTCTGCCTGCTTGCCGCCGCCCGACCACACAGACAGCGGCCGAAGGGAACGCGGGCGCACAGGGTGAGTAAGGCCGGCGCGAGGCCTCGCTGCGCTTTCAGCACCAGGACATCCGGATCGTCCTCGACCAGGAAAACAGCTCCTCTGGGCAGCACATGCAGCCACGGAGTCGATAGCAGCGCCTCAAGAGCGCGGTCCAGTTGTTGTTCCAGGGGGGCTTCTTCCAACGCGATGCGGAGAATCGCGTTCAACGCACTCTGGCTCTGGAGGCTGTCCTGCATCTCTTGCTGCTCACAAAGCGAACTGATACCAGTATGGTATCAGAACAACGCGTTCTCGTGTAGCCTGTGCAGATGGAATCATGGTCTTTTCATCAGGGGAGAAGGGGCGTAGGGTAGAGGAGAGTTCAATCCGTTCTCACCGCGTGGCCGGGGGCGGCAGTGTACCCGCGGTGGGCGTCGCCGCAGGGGTCGGGCTGGGCGTGGGCGAGCTGCCGGGCGGGGCCGGGCAACTGGTGGTGGCGGGCAGGCTGGCCACCTGGCGCAGAGTGCAGAGCGCATCCAGGCTGGTGATGCTGCCGTTGCCGTTCACGTCCGCATGGCGGTAGGTGAAGGCGCTGGCCAACGTCCCACTCTGGCCATCCAGGTTGGTGACCATCACGTCCACGGTCGTGGCCAGCATCTCGGCCGGGCAACTGGTGGTGGCCGGCAGGCTGGCCACCGCCCGCAGGATGCACAGCGCGTCCAGGCTGGTCACGCTGCCGTTGCCGTTCACGTCGCCCACCGTGCGGCCGTCGGCCGGGGTGACGGCCGTCAGGCTGCTGGCGCTGCCAAAGGTGGCCGAGTTGGCTGTCCAGTCACCCACGCTCACCGTGGCCCCGTCCTGGAAGTTGTCGCCCCCGATGGTCAGCGTCGTCCCGCCTCGGCCCGGGCCCATCGACGGGCTGACGCTGGTGACCGTGGGAGCCGGGGCGGGTGTGGGCGTGGGCGCCAGGGTGCGAATGGCGGCGAACAGGCCGAAGTGGGTGGTGGTGCCGGTGGCCTGCATGGCGCCGGTGTCGACGCTGCTGGGCAGTGCCTGCCAGGCCGCGCCGTCCCACGAGGCCACGCTGCTGGGCGGCGTGCCAGTGTAGGCCAGCGTCACCTGCGCCGGCTGGCCCAGGTTGGTGATACTCGTCCCATCGGCTGCCCGGGCGCTGATCTCGAAAGCCGGGCCGGCTAGCTCCAGCGCCAGGCTGGCCCGCTCCCGGTTCGGCCCGGCGGGGGACGGCGCGGGCGCCTGGGCCAGGCGCACGATGGTGCCATCCGGCACGGCGTTGGACGGCAGAAGCACGCTGGCGCTCTGGTCGGACAGGCCCACCGTGCCCCCGCTGGAGCCGACTAGCTGCTCCACCACCACCGCCGTCGGCGTGCTGGCCGGCGTAGCTGCAGCCGCTACCGCCAGGCTGTGCCGGGAGCCCGCGTCCACGGCCGTCACCGTAACCCCGCTGAGGCCGCTCACCTGCACGGGCGTGGACCGGCAGTAGCACCCGGAGGTCACGGTGGTGCCATCGCCCAGTTGGCCATAGTTGTTGAGGCCCCAGGCCCGGACCGTGCCACCGCTCCCCAGCGCCAGGCTGTGGGCGCTGCCCGCGGCCACGGCCACCACCCCGCTCAGCCCGCTCACCTGGACCGGTGTGCGGCGGCTGGTGGTGCTGCCATCGCCCAGTTGGCCGGAGCTGTTGAGGCCCCAGGCCCAGATCGTGCCATCGCTCGCCAGCGCCAGGCTGTGCAGGTCACCGCCCGCCATGGCCGCCACCCCACCGAGGCCGCTCACCTGCACCGGCGTGGTGCG
>JACQUR010000469.1 GCA_016210245.1 Chloroflexota bacterium | reverse complement strand
GTGTACACCCACCTACGCGCTGCGCCTGGCCGAGGTGGCGCGCGAGCACGGGCTGGACCTGCGCGCCAGCCCCATTCGGGCCACTATCCACGCTGGCGAGCCGGGCGCGAGCATCCCGGCCACCCGGCAGCGGATCGAGGAGGCCTGGGGCGCCACCTGCTTCGACCACACCGGCATGAGCGAGATCGGCGCCACAGGGTACACCTGCGTCGCGCAGGCGGGCGTCCACCTGATCGAGAGCGAGTACATCGTCGAGGTCGTCAACCCCGAGACCGGTGAGCCTGTCCCGGAGGGGCAGGAAGGGGAGCTGGTGCTGACCAACCTGGGCCGCTGGGGCATGCCGCTGCTTCGCTACCACAGCGGCGACCGGGTCCAGCTCACCACGGAGCGGTGCGAATGCGGGCGGACCAACGCCCGCATGCTGGGTGGCATCCTCGGGCGGGCGGACGACATGGTGATCGTGCGCGGGGTCAACGTCTTCCCGGGCTCGATCGAAGGGGTGGTCCGCCAGTACGCAGAGATCGACGAGTTCCGGATCGAGATCGCCGCCGAGCGCCAGATGAAGGAGCTGCGGCTGGCGGTGGAGATCGACGCGCAGCGGCACGGCCAGGAGGCGGTCGAGCGGGTGCTGGCCGCCCTGGGCGAGGAATTGCACCGCACGCTCTCCCTCCGCGTCCCCTGCCGCGCCGTCCCGGCCGGCTCGCTGCCGCGCTTCGAATTGAAGGCCAGGCGGGTGATGCACCTGGAGTGATTGACGTCTGCTACCGTCTTCGCCGCCCCAGCTCCTCCCAGATCTCGGCGGGGGAGAGGCCGGCCTCGGCCAGCAGGACGTAGCAGTGGAACCAGAGGTCGGCCATCTCGCGCACCAGCTCGGCGCGGTCGGCGTTCTTGGCAGCGATGACCACCTCTGTGGCCTCCTCGCCCACCTTCTTGGCGATGCGGTCCATGCCGCCGTTGAACAGCTTGCCCACATAGGAGCCCTCCGGGCGCTCGCGCTGGCGGCTCAAGACCACGTCGAAGAGCTCGCGCGCCATCTCGGCAGGGGCCGGCGCCGGCTGCTGCTGCAGAGGGCGGAAGAAGCAACTGCGCTCGCCCGTGTGGCAGGTGGGCCCCTCGGGCTCGGCCAGGACGAGCAGGGTATCGCGGTCGCAGTCGGCCCGCACGGCGCGGACGTTCAGGTAGTTGCCGGAGGTGCCGCCCTTCAGCCACAGCTCGTCCCGGCTGCGGCTGAAGAACCAGACCCGCCCCGAAGTGAGCGTGTACTCCAGGGCCTCCCGGTTCATGTAGCCCAGCAAGAGCACCTGTCCGGTGCGGGCATCCTGGACCACGGCCGGGATCAGCCCGGCTCCATCGAAACGCACCTCGATCGACGCGCCTTCGCTCATGCTGCTGCCTCCTCGCACAGGGGTTGGAGGTTGGAGGTTGAAGCGGGTTGGAGGTTGGAGGTTGAAGGTTGGAGTGAGGCCTCGCCAACCTTCAACCTCCAACCTCCAACCTTCAACCTTCAACCTCCAACCTCCAACCTCCAACCTGCTCCTCGCGCACGGGGACGCCGCGCTCGGCCAGGTAGCGCTTCGCCTCGGCAATGCGGTAGGTTCCAAAGTGAAAGATGCTGGCCGCCAGGGCGGCGTCGGCCCGCCCCTCGGTAACTACGGCGTGCAGGTGCTCCAGCTTGCCTGCTCCACCGCTGGCGATGACCGGGACCGAGACGGCCTCCGAGATCCGGCGGGTGAGCCGCAGCTCGTAGCCGTCCTGCGTGCCGTCGGCGTCGATGCTGTTGACCACCAGCTCCCCGGCGCCCAGCTCGACCCCGGTCCGCGCCCACTCGATCGCCTCGCGTCCGGTCGCCCGCCGGCCGCCGTGGGTGTAGACCTCGTAGAAGCTGCCGCTCCACTTCACGTCCATGGACAGGACGATGCACTGGCTGCCGAAGGCCAGGGCGGCCTGGCGGATCAGCTCGGGCTCCAGCACGGCGGCGGTGTTGAGCGAGACTTTGTCGGCGCCCGCCAGGAGCATGGCTCGGATGTCCTCGAGGCTCCGCAGGCCGCCGCCCACGGTCAACGGGATGAAGACCTGCGCGGCAGTCCGGGCGACCACGTCGCGCATGATCGCGCGCTCCTCGGCCGAGGCGGTGATGTCGTAGAACACCAGCTCGTCGGCGCCCTCGCGGTTGTAGAGGTTGGCTAGCTCGACCGGGTCGCCCGCGTCGCGCAGGTGAGCGAAGGAGACGCCCTTCACCACCCGCCCCTTGTCCACGTCCAGGCAGGGAATGATCCGCTTGGTCAGCACGCTCTCATCCTCAATGCGCTCGCGCCGTGGCGGCCGCCTCCCGGGCGGCCTGGAAGGTCAACGCCCCGCTGTAGAGCGCCCGGCCCACCACCACCGACTCGGCGCCGCTACGCTTGAGCGCGGCCACGTGCTCAGGTTGGCTGACCCCGCCGGAGGCGATCACGGCCAGCCCGCTCGCCTCGACCATCTGGCGCACCGCCTCCACATTGGGGCCACCCAGGGTACCGTCGCGCGAGATGTCAGTATAGAGGATGCGCTGGACGCCGAGCCGCCCCAGGTGGAGGGCCAGCTCGAGCGCGGACACCTCGCTCTGCTCCAGCCAGCCCTCGGTCGCCACCCGTCCCGCTCGGGCATCGAGGGCGACCACGAGGCGCTCGGCGCCCCAGGCGCTCAGGCACGCCTCGACCAGGGCGGGGTCCTTGAGCGCGGCGGTGCCCAGGACGACGCGTGCCGCCCCGGCGGCCAGCAGCGCGGCGAGGTCTGCGCTCTGGCGGAGGCCGCCGCCCACCTGGACGGGGATGGCCACCTCCGCGACCAGACGCTCCAGCAGGGGTCGGTGGACGCTCTGCCCACTCCGGGCGCCGTCGAGGTCGACCACGTGCAGGCGGGTGGCGCCCGCTTCCTGCCAGCCGCGCGCGACGGCCAGCGGGTCGTCGCCAAACACCGTCTCCTGGCTGTAGTCACCCTGGTAGAGCCGCACGCAGCGCCCGGCGCGGATATCGAGGGCGGGGATGACTTCAAACATGGAGCGACGCGGCCCTCACCCCAGCCCTCTCCCAAAGGGAGAGGGAGTCTC
>JACQUR010000468.1 GCA_016210245.1 Chloroflexota bacterium | reverse complement strand
TTCCTAGCACAGCGCAGCAGCCCCCAGCAATCCGAGTGCTGAGTGCTGAGTCCTGAGAAGACGTCCCGTAGCCTCACTCGGGACTCAGGACTCAGGACTCAGGACTCAGGACTCAGGACTCAGGACTCAGGACTCAGCACTCAGCACTCGGATTGCTGGGGGCTGCTGCGCTGTGCTAGGATAGCATCCGGGATTATACTCAAGCCTGCCCCTGGGAAGGCATGAGTACGGGAGCGCAAGGGTTGAGGAATCGGTGCGAGCTGTGCGGCAAGGGCGTGGTCTTCGGCCATAACGTCAGCCACTCCAACCGCAAGACCAACCGCCGCTGGGTACCGAATATCCAGAAGGCGACCATCGTGACAGACGGAGTCGCGCGCAAGGTGCAGGCATGCACGCGCTGCATGCGCACGGCGCGCAAGCGGGCCGCCGCCTGAACGCTGTTGGTGGGTTCAGGGAACGGATGGAGCGGATGCAGCGCGCTGCATCCGCTCCATCCGTTCCCTTTCATCTGAACCAGCGCTCGTCCAGCTCCGGGCTCTCATCCGGCAGGAACTGGCGCTGGCAGAAGGGGCACTCCAGTTTGAGGCCGGCGTGGCGGAGCTCGTAGTCGCAGAAGAAGCGGCCGGCGCAGTGGGGACAGCGGACCCAGAAGATGCGATCCATCCCAGCCTCCGGTTTCAGCGTGGTAGCGGCCGCGGCGGCTCGGCGGGCCGCGGGACCGCGGGCCGGGCGAACTGGGGCAGCCACTCCTCCAGCGTGACCCGCGCCAGCGCCTCGTCCGGCACCTTGAAGCGCTCCGGGAAGGCCACGTGGCTCGGCCGGGTGGCGTCGACGATCACCTTGGAGCGCTGCATGGCGGTGGTGAACACGGTGGTGCCCACGTTCTTCACCAGGTCGATATCGCGACTCGGGTCCACGTAGGTGTGGATGGCCCACAACACGTCCTGCTCGTTGAACACGTCGATGTCCGCGTCCACCACCACCACCGTCTGAACGGTCCAGGTCTCCGTCAGGGCCACCAGGCCGATCTCCTTGGCCTGGCCTTCACGGCTTTTGTCGATGGAGACGTAGCACGCCAGGCGCGAGCAGCCGGAGTAGGGCAGGTGGACGGCGCGGATGGTGCCGAACCGGCGCTGGAGGGCGTTGTAGATGCTGCCCTCCTTCGGGATGCCGCCCAGGTTCCAGTGGCCCTGGTTGCCGGAGAACACGTCCTGCATGATCGCGCCTCGGCGGAAGGTGATCGCCTTCACGTTGAACACCTGGCGCAGGCACTGGGCCTGGTACAGGCGAGTGATCTCGCCAAAGGGGTCCACCACCACCCGCTCGCCCGGCGGGATCTCGCCCTCGATGACGATCTCCGCGTCGGCCGGCACCAGGAAGCGATCGCCCCAGGTCTCGGACGGGACCAGGCGCAGCGGCTCACCCAGGAAGGAGCCGATGGTAGCGTAGTCGTTGTTGCCCCAGGGCGCCAGCGCCAGCGCGCCCAGGTAGAAGGCCGGGTGGTGGCCCAGCACGTTGACTACCGGGATGGGCTCGTCCCGCCGCTCGTAGGCGGCCAGCAGCCGCTCGAAGTGCGGGCTGTGGATGCTGATCGCCATGCGGCGCGGGTCGTGCTTGTAGAAGGTCTTGCAGAAGGTGACGTCGTAGAAGTCCTCGTCCGGGGCCTTGATCACGTGGGCCATGGTGAGCACCGGGCCGAGGTCCATCTCGTAGTGGCGGACGATCGGCAGCTCGGCCGCGTCAGCCGCCTCGCCCAGGCGCACGCACTCCTTGACGGGCGCCTGGCTCCGCCCCACCACCTCGGGCGGGATGGTGCGGCGCTCCAGCTCCGAGTAGTGCAGGCTCAGCGCCATGCCCGCCTGCTCGGGCGGCAGGCCGAGGGCGGCGGCGCAGTGCTCCCGGGTGGCGAACACGTTGGACACGATGGAGAACTCGCACGGCTGCCCGCGCAGGTTGGTGGTCGACTTGAACAGCACAGTGGGGAACTGCCGCCCGCGCTGGAGCTGCTCCAGCAGGGCAGTGACCTCGAAACGCTCCGGGTTGACCTGGCGCTCGACTTCGGCCAGGAGGGCTGGATAGTGTCGCCGCAGATGGTCGAGGAAACCGGGCAGATCCCTGGCCATCGCACTCCCTCGGGTTTTGGGCGGCACTGTAGCGCGCGGCCGGGGCGGGGCGCAAGGGGATCGGAACCGACGTTGCGGCAGGCGCGAACCTGCATGCCCGCCCCCAGCCCCGCCCAGAAACGGAGACGCCGCTCCCTCACGGTCGGGGCTCGGATAGGAGGGGCGGACCCGCAGGTCTGCCCCTACCCCCACCCCGTGCAGCGCCGGCACGGGGGCCTGCCCAAAGGTGGGCCGCGACGGCGGGTATCGACGAGTTGACCGTCGAGCTATGCCGGCTCTTCAACTCGCCCCGGCGCTCGGCCGTGAGGAGGCCGCTCCGGGTGTAGAAGCGCGCCTGCTCGTCCAGGGTGCAAATCACTGGACCACTACGTTGGCGCCGAGGCCTGGCCTATACTTGTTGAAATCCGCAACGCCGTCCTTGCCGTCCTACCCGCAAGCAGGGACATGGAGCGACCGGGCATCGCCTGGGCGCTGAGCAAGGCGGGCGGATTCGGAATCGATGATCTGCTCCCCGCCATGGTCGATCTGGACACGAGGCAGTGGGTGTCATGCATCGTTGGTACGCAGAGGCCAGAGGCGTTCCTGCCTGAGATAGAGCAACTTCGCGCCCACGACGCCGAGGTGTACTTCGCCGTGACGGTGCTCTGGAAGATCATCGGTAGCTGGACTTACGGTCTGGAGGAGTACCAGCACTGTGGCATCCCTACCCGAGCCGATGTACGAGACCAGCCTGGGGCGCGCCTACGTCGGAGACGCCCGTCAACTGTTGCAACTGCTGGACGATGAATCAGTCGATCTTGTGCTCACCTCGCCTCCCTTTGCCCTTCAACGCCAGAAGGCCTACGGCAACGAAGATCAAGACGCGTACGTCGATTGGCTGCTGAGCTTCTGCGCGGATGTGTGGCGCATCCTCCGCCCGACAGGGAGCTTCGTCCTTGATCTGGGGGGAGCCTACGTCAAGAACCGACCCGTGCGGTCGCTCCACAACTATCGGATACTGCTCAGGTTGTGTGACGAGCTTGGCTTCCGCCTGGCCGAGGAGTTCTTCTGGTTCAACCCGTCCAAGCTCCCATCGCCCATCGAATGGGTGAACAAGCAGAAGATCAGGGTCAAGGATGCGGTCGATACGGTCTGGTGGCTCTCGAAGACCGACCATCCCAGGGCCGATGTACGCCGTGTCCTGGTCCCGTACTCGACACGCATGCGCAAGCTATTGGAAGATGCCGAGCGGTTCTACACCCCAAAGAAGCGCCCTTCCGGACACGATATCAGCGAGCGATTCTCGTCAGCCAATGACGGTGCGATTCCTTCGAACCTGCTTCAGATCGCCAACACGGAGAGTAATTCCCTCTACCTGCGGCTGTGCAAGCTCGCAGACGTGGAGGCGCATCCCGCTCGATTCCCGGAACGGCTACCGGCTTTCTTCATCGAGTTCCTCACGGACCCAGGAGACGTAGTGCTCGACTTCTTCGCCGGGTCCAATACCACTGGCGCCGCTGCCGAAGCAGCCCAGCGGCGGTGGCTGGCCTTCGAGCTGGACCCATACTACCTGGCCGCGTCCCTCTTTCGGTTTGTGGCCGGCATGCGCGACATAGAGGCCGTGGCCGCGTGCGAGCACCTGCGCCGCTCGCCGGGGGCAGCGCTGCGCGTGGAGGGCCAGGAGAGGCTGCCGCTGTGATGGTGTCAAGTCACGCTTGGCCGCGCACCACGTTTGCGACCGAGGTGCAGAATCGGTGCGGGGGCGACACGGCTAGGCCCATTTGCGAGACTGGCGAGGCCCGGCCATGGAGCAGAGTCGGTGACGACGAGCCGAGCGAACAGGTTGCTTGCGTGGTGGGTCCTGTCGCGTGCGTCCTACCAACGCCGGCCGATGCCAATGGCGCAGCCGCAAGTGCCGCGCAGCGTGTCCCATCTGGCCCTCCTGCGATGGTGCAGGGGAGGAGTCACCGGCACGCTTGTGTAGGCGTTGTGAGGGTATGGGCGAGGTTAGTGCTCAGTGCTCCCGCGATCATTGAAACGGTGCGTCAGGAGGCAAGATGGTACAAGAACCAGCTTTGAGAATCGCTCTGGGTCTCCATAGCAACCCAGGGGCGTACGCGCTTCTCTTGGGTTCAGGGGTCTCGACGTCCGCCGGTGTTCCAACGGGGTGGAGTATCGTCCTCGATCTCATTCGAAAACTTGCCGCTGCGGCCAAGGAGAATGCTGTGGACCCAGCCGCGTGGTACCGGCAGACGTTTGGAGAGGAGCCCGACTACAGCGCTGTCCTGAGCCGTCTGGCCAAGACCCAAGCTGACCGTATGTCCCTCCTGCGCCGCTACTTCGAGCCAACCGAGGAGGACCGAGCGGCAGGATTCAAGTTGCCCACCAAGGCGCACAGAGCAATCGCCCGCCTAGTCGCCTTGGGCTACATCCGGGTGATTCTCACGACTAACTTTGATCGTCTCATGGAAACAGCGCTTCAGGAGGAGGGGATCGTCCCGACCGTGATCGCTTCTCCCGATGCTGCGCGGGGAGCGCTGCCTTACTCGCTTGAGAAGTGCGTGTTGGTCAAGTTGAATGGGGACTACTTGGACACCAGGATCAAGAATACAGCCGAGGAACTAGCCAGCCATGAACCAGACCTGCAACGGTTCATCGACCGGGTGCTGGATGACCTTGGCCTCATCGTCTGTGGATGGTCCGGCGACTGGGATATAGGCCTGCGAGAAGCCATTCTGGCCACGCCAAATCGGCGTTTCGCCATGTACTGGCTTGCTCGTAGTCAACCCAACACGGAGGCACAGCGCATCATTACGCACCGAAGGGCGGAAGTCGTCCATATTACAGGGGCCGAAGACTTCTTCTCTGACCTATTGGAGAAGGTCGAAGCGCTTCGTGAGTTAGAGCGGCCAGATCCCCTTACAGTTTCGGTAGGGGTGACTATGGCCAAGCGCTACCTGGCGGAGTCTCAGTACCGGATTCGCCTCCATGATCTCATCCACGGAGAGACGGAGAGAAGCCGACAGGCGGTGCTCTCCGAGTCCTTCAACACGGGAAGGCCTCAGCCGGACAGAGAGGCGGTGGCCAAGCGGCTGAAAGGCTACGATGCCGCTCTGGAACGTCTACTGCCGATTCTGGCCGTTGTGGGGTATCACGGAGGTGATGAAACGGCTGGGCACCTGACTCGGACCGTCCAGAGGCTCGCCCCAGAGGGACCCGCAGGGGGCTCGCATTTCGACGCTTGGGAACGCCTGCGCTTCTATCCCGCACTAGCATGCATCTATGCTTCTGGGCTTGTCGCGCTCACCCAGCGCAAATTCCGCTATCTTGCGGCACTCTTTCTGCGAACCTTCTATTTCGACGGTAGCCGTACCAAGCAGCCTCTGCTACTGTATGCTAACCATGCGCGTGTGTTCGCAGTTGGAAAGGGCTTGCTTCCCGAGCCCTATGACCGAAATAAGTACCCGGGTAGCGATTACCTCGCGGACCGAATCCGCTCCGTCTTGAACGACTATCTGCCGTCCGAGCGGGAGTACCTTGAGGCCTTCGATCAGTTCGAGTACCTCTTGGCGCTCGTCCTCTGGAACGAAGTCGGCAGCCAAAGGAATTGGGCACCACTTGGCTCCTTCGTATGGCGTCGTTGGAGTCTTGGGTCAGCGGACACACTTCTCAGCGACTTCCTGGCTGAACTTGAGAAAAGCCCAGATCTTGGTGCGGCTGGATTCTTCAATGCTTCGTCCGATGCCTTGCGCAGCACAGCAGCGACATTGGTGCAGAGGCTACAGCCGATTATCCAGGAACTCCTGTGGTGACGCGGAGACCGGCCGCCGCAGGGCCGGACCTACTCGCACGCTCTCAAGATCCGGTGCGCCTGGTTGGGCACCTCATCGGCATCAAGCCCTCGCTCCTCCGTCCAGTCGCTCGGCCTCCATGCACATGAACTCGAAGCCCACGCGAGTCGGGCCGTGGAAGCCAGACTGTTCGATGAGCTCCTTGTGGCACGGTAGCACACTGTCCAGGTACTCCGTGTCTAGCGTCAATGAAACCGGCCGCCGACGACCATCACGTTACGCGGCCTAGCCGTTGGCGGCCTGGCCGGGCGGAGATCCTTCGGTGTCACTCGGGGAAGAACGACCGTCGTCGTCCAGGCTCTTCGCCCACTCCGCGAGCTTCCTGGCCTCGGGCCATTCCTCGCTCATGATTCTGGCCGCCGCCTCGTTCTTAGGTGAGTAAGCGCCTATGAGCCTTCGATCCATCAACACAAACGCTTCGCATAGCTCGATGAACTGGAACACGCCAGTCGCACGGACTTCCGTTCCACCTGGGAATCCCTCGGTATCTATTTGCCGATCCTGCACGTAGAGTTCGAGCCGTCCATCTCCATCCACGTCAGCGAATCGGGGCGGTCCCTCTGCTGGGTCGTAGGTGAGGGCTCTTTGTGCCCAGTTCAGGTGTTTCGTTTCGTGTTTCGTTTCGTCGTAGCGCCTAATGAACCGCACCGGCCTGAGAGCAGCCCCATGCCAGCGGAAGATGTACAGCCTCGCTTCGCTTCTGGTCAGGCGCGTGCGGATAGTGACCCATACGCGGCCGTCACCCATGAGGTCGATTGTGCTTAACTCCTCCAAGGGTCGAGATTCGCGCCACCCCTCGACGGGCAGGCGATGCCATTTGCCGTTTCCCTGCTTCAACACGAGCACGCCAAGAGTTCCAGGACCTGAGAAACTCACATACGAGTAGACCAGCACGTGCTCGTCCTCGCCGTCATGATCCACATCCGCCAGCAAGACACGCTCGACCCGGACATTCTCACCGACCTCGTCAGGTGCGAGGTACTGGTGGGGTTTGTAGAGGCGCGTGTTAGCCTCGGTCACCAAGTCCAGAAGCAAGTCCACTACTGCCAAGACGTGCAGGGCCCGCGGCTCGTCGTGCTGTGCAAATCGGTGTGCCACAGGATTCCTGCAGAGTAGGAATACCGACCTGAACAGGTTGAGGAGTCCATCCTTCTCGGCACCAGTCTGACCGAAATTGAAAGGGCGGTTCCGGTCGAAGACCCGCGCGGCCAAGTCAGCTCCGACTACGTCCAGTCCTTCCCGCGTGGATGTGCGAATTCGGTCTTCAAGGACGATCATGGCAGTCCTGATCGCATCGTCGAAGCGGCCGTCCTCAACCGCATCGGAACAGTGCTCGACCAGTTCTTGGTCGAACGCGAGCCCTCGGAGCAGCCGGGGTTGGGAAACGGATGCGAGGTAAGGTGCTCGAGAGTCGCCTTTCGTGAGTGCTCGCATAGCTCGTTCGCTGATGGCCAGCCGCGCGGGATCGGTAGTGCCAAGCAGCGACTTCGAAAGCACTGCAAGCATACGTAGCCTGAGCTGGAGTTCAGCCCCTGGGTGGCGAGGCGTGCGTCCTACCGCGACAGCAGCCGCAATTGCCTGCTCCTCAATCCCTGGCTTGGCACCATAGCCGGGCGAAGGGGCGTAGTTGCACCGCTCAAAGTGCCACTCAAGGAGCGTCGCCGCGTCTTCGGTCGGCATCACGTCAGCGAACTGCGCGATCAGCTTCAAGCCAACTCGCTGGAAGTAGCCGTCTCCGTGCCGGATGTAGCGCTCGGCCAGTTGCCACAGTTCCTCAAAGGCACGGGAGGTCCCCGGGCGGAGGTAACTGAGTTGGGGCTCGTCGGTTCCGGCAGTCTGTTCGCCTGGCTGCTGGGCACGGATATCCTTGGAGCGCATTGGAAGCGGCCTGCTCACTGCACCTCTCGAGGTGCCCCGCCGTCGTGGCGCCGGCTTGGTCGACTCGGCACCGCTGCTCCCCAGATCGTCTGGCATGCGCGTTGATCTCCCCGTAGCATGATATCGCAACTGGCGCTAATGTGACTCACGAAATGGCTGCAAGACGATGCTCCAGCAAGTAAGGCTGCGATCCCGATGCCAGATCTTGCAGCCTGTCCGTGACTTACATTAGTGCAGCAGGCAGCCACAAGCCGCTTGACGCTGGGTACATTGAAGGCCTCCGTGAAGGCCTCCGTCGCAGAACGGGAATCAGTGCTTGCGGGGTGGACAGCCACCGATACTCCAACGTGGGACCACGCCGGCTCCCTCCACGAGCGCGCCCCATCGCTGCTGGTCTCCGCCTCCCTGCGGCACGCCGCCCGCCAGCATCCTGACGATGCCGTGATCGCGGAGTGGAGTGGAACACCTCGGAATTGGGCAGGCGTCCGCGAAGGTGGGGTGGCCAGCATCGTTGGTACAGCTTGAGGTCAGGAACGCGGGAGAAATCCCTGAGGTTACGAGTCACCAGGATCAGGTTGTGCTCCAGGGTGGTGGCAGCGATAAGGAGGTCCGGGTCGCCGATGACCCGCCCGCTGCGGCGCAGTTGGCCACGGATTCGGGCGAAGCGCTGCATGATGCGGCGATTCAATGGAAGAACGTCCACCTCCCGCAGGAACTTGCGGAAGACTGCCTCGGCCGTGGCCGGAT
The DNA here is from genome assembly GCA_016210245.1 of Chloroflexota bacterium. Lineage (GTDB taxonomy): Bacteria > Chloroflexota > UBA6077 > UBA6077 > JACQUR01 > JACQUR01. Next base: position 5,556 of record JACQUR010000468.1, on the reverse strand, counting down.
CCCTACCGTAGTAGATGCCCTCGAAGATCTCGCCGTAGGTAATGAGACTGATGGCTATGCTCTGCGCGCTGAGCGCAGTGAGAAGTTCAACCGCCCGTGGTCTCCCCGCGAGCGCATCCGCTACCCAGTCGCTGTCCACCAGGTAGGTCACAGTTCAACAGGTGGCCGCGTGGAGCGCCGACGGCTTTCGTAGATGTCGGCAATCAGCCGATCGGTGTCCACGGTGCCCTTCCAACCCCCGAGGGAGGAGAGGAAGGCTTCACGGTCGGCCCGGGTCTTGGCCCGCCTCGGGCGGCGTCCAGGTGAGGGCCTGGCAGGCATGAGGATGGCGAGATCCTCGCCGTCCCGCCTCAACAGACGTGGCTCGTTGCTCCTGCGCACTTCCTCCGCGCTCCCTCATGGTCGCGGCTCGGATAGAACCCGTCAAGGGGCGCGTCGCGGATCGCTAGAGTTGGCCCAGTTGCATCCACAGCTTCCTGGCCTCACGGGTCTTCTTCCCGTTCATCTTGAGACGTCGAACGGTCACCCGTCCGACCGGCGTGAGGCCGCGGATCCAGCCGGAAGGGCGGTACAAGCGCAAGTGCAGCTCCCACTCGGGGCCTTGCGTGCGTGGGTTGAAGGTCGGGACCTCCTGTCCCGTTTCCTGATCACGCTGCAGGATCGGTGCTTGCCACTTCGCCTGGTTGCACGGCCAACAGGCCAGCACCAGGTTCCACATCTCGGTCGGCCCCCCGATCGATTCAGCGACGTAGTGGTCGACGGGGAAGCGGACGTTCGACAGAGCCTCGGGGAGCACCGCAGTACTCGCACCGATGCCCCGCGCGGGCGGCCACGCGTCGGTAGAAGGGGTTGGCCACCAGTGGCTAGCGGGGGCGAGGAGCGGCAGCACCGGGCTGTTCACCCCGCTCAGGACGCTTGCGCCGGGTCGTCCCTTGTCCTGCCCGTGCGCGGTCCCCCTGGTTCTCCGCCTCTTTCTGAGTCTTCGGTGCGGCGCGCTGCTGCTCCAGGAGTTGGGCGGCACGGGCTTTCATCTGGTCGAGATAGGCATCGACCTGTTGAGCGCTGGGCTGCGGCTCTGCCGGCGCGTGCCCAACGCGACGCAGCAACTCGTAGCCTGCCGGACCCTGGTGGAGGAGTCCCTCGACAACCCGTTGAGCCGCCGCCATCAGCGTGGGCTCGAGGTTCTGCAACTCCGTCTCCTCCTCCGGAGTGAGCGCCTCGCCACGCTCCACCCGGGCGTGCAGCTCATCGTGCCGCGCCAGCACGTGGGCGGGCACCTCTGCGAGAAGATGCTGACGCCACTCGGTGCGCCATCGCGCCACGCCATCAAGCCTGGACTCCATCGGACCCTCCCACACGGAGGATACCCCCATTGGGCCAGGAACTACCACCTCCTCAGCCCCGTGGCCCCGTGCCGGTCTCCCAGGCATGCCAGGTCCTCAGCAGCGGGATCTCGCCCTCGATGACGATCTCGGCGTCGGCCGGCACCAGGAAGCGGTCGCCCCAGGTCTCGGACGGGACCAGGCAGTATCCAACCATGCCCCGGTGCGCTACTATTCCCGCACGGGGACGAGGGGGTGTCGTATCCATGAGGCTTGAGCTTGGCACCTTTCCAGTGCGAGAGATCGCCTTCGGCCACCGGACGCACTATGCCGACGGGGTGTTGCAGGTCAACCGTGAAGAGCTCGCCGCCCGGCTCGGGGAAGACCCCAACATCGTGGCGGTCCAGCTCGCCATCGCCCGGCCCGGCGAGTCGACCCGCATCATTCACGTCGTCGACGCGGTCGAGCCGCGGGTGAAAGTCGCCGGCCAGGGGTGTGCCTTCCCCGGCTTCCTCGGACCAGCGCAGACGGTCGGTGAGGGCAGGAGCCATCGCCTGGCTGGTGTGGCGGTCGTTGCCACCGCCTCGCTCCCGGGTGAGATCGACAGCCTGAGCGTGAAAGAGGCGATCGTCGACATGGCCGGCCCGGGCGCGAACATCTCGCCCTTCAGCCAGACCTTGAACCTCGTGCTGGAATTCGAGCTGGCTGAGGGCCTGCTGCTGCCCGAAAAGACGGCCTCGGTCCGGCTCGCTGCCTTGAAAGCCGCCGCCTATCTGGGCGAGACCGTGCGGCAGGAGACGCCGGAGTCGGTGGAGGTGTTCGAGCTCGGGCCGTGCCCGCCGGACCTACCGCGCATTGCCTACGTCAGCCCGCTCATGCACGAAGGTGTCCTGCACAACACCTTTGTCTACGGGGTCAAGACCGATAGCATGCCAACGCTCCTTCACCCCAACGAGGCGTTGGATGGCGCGATCATCTCGGCCGACTACCACATCGCCGCCTATCGCAGCGCGACCTACCATCACCAGAACAATCCCCTTATTCGCGAGCTGTACCGGCTGCACGGGCGCGAGCTCTGCTTCGTCGGCATGATCCTTTGCCAGACCCTCATCGTCTCGGCCCTCGAAAAGGAGCGCTCGGCCAGTCAGGTTGCGAAGATCGCCCGCATGCTGGGCGCGCACGGGGTCCTGATCAGCATGCAGAACGGCGGCCACGGCTGGGCCGATCTGCTGATGACCGGCCAGGCCTGTGAACGCGCCGGCCTCAAGACGGTGCTGGTCATGGCCGAGATGGCCGACGCCGACGGCCGCGACCCGAGCATGATCATGACCGTCCGTGAAGCGGATGCCATCGTCAGCGTCGGCAACATGGACGAGCTGATCACCCTCCCCGGGGTCGAACGCGTGCTCGGCGGGACCGAGTACCTCGACGCCATGAATTACGAAGGAGCCCTGGAAGCGAGCCCGTCCGACGAAGCCACGACCGCGCTGCGGCGCCTCTACTGCGTGAACAACCAGCTCGGCTGGGGCCTGGTAACGGCCAGCGCCTATTGAGTGTCAGTGGCCAGTGGTCAGTGGTCAGTGGTCAGTGGTCCGCCGTCACTCGACTGGCCACTGACCACTGACCACTGACCACTGACCACTGACCACTGAGGAGCATCCGATGGCAGAGCCAATTCGCGTGGTGCATTACCTGAACCAGTTCTTCGCGGGCATTGGCGGCGAGCAGGAAGCGAACCGGCCACCGGACGTTGTCGACAGGGCGGTCGGACCCGGGAAGGCGCTGGAGGCCGCGCTCGGTGGTCGGGCCGTCGTGGTGGCCACGCTTGTCGCCGGGGACAACTACGTCGCCGAGCGCCTCGCGGAGGCGGTGACGGAGATCGTCGAGCATGTCGCCTCCTTCCGCCCCGACGTGGTCGTCGCCGGGCCGGCGTTCAATGCCGGGCGCTACGGAACGGCCTGCGGCGCCGTCTGCGCGGCCGTGCAGCGCAACCTGGGCATTCCGACGGTGACGGCCATGGCGCCGGAGAATCCGGGCGTCGACCTCTATCGGTCGAGCGTGCTGATCGTGCCTACGGGCGAATCGGCCGCTGGCATGCGCGAGGCGCTGCCGGCGCTGGCCCGCCTCGCCCTGAAGCTCGGCGCCGGCGAGCCGATTGGCAGCGCTGAGGCCGAGGGCTACCTCGCCCGGGGCATGCGCAAGAACGAGCCTGCCGCCCGCACCGGAGCCGAGCGGGCGGTGGCCATGCTCCTGGCCAAGGTGCGCGGCCAGCCCTATCGGACCGAGTTGCCGCTCCCCGAGTTCGACCCTGTCACCCCGGCCCCACCGCTGCGGGATGCCTCGAAGGCGCTGTTCGCGCTGGTCACGGAGGCCGGCATCGTGCCTCAGGGCAACCCGGATGGCATCGAGGCGCGCCGCGCGACGAAGTGGGCCAGGTACCCCATCGGCAACCTGGACGACCTGACCGCCGAGGCGTTCACCTGCGTCCACGGAGGCTTCGATAATCGCTTCGTGCACCAGGATCCAGACCGCATCCTCCCCCTCGATGCCGTGCGAGCGCTCGAGCGAGAGGGCGTGATCGGCCGGCTGCACGACTGGTATTACGTGACGGTCGGCGCCGGCGCGCCGATCTCCCGGGCGCGCACGTTTGGCCGGGAGATCGCCCAGGAGCTGGTGCAAGCCGGCGTCCAGGCGGTGATCTTCTCGGCGACCTGAGGGACGGCGAATCGTTGCGGTGCAACGATGGCCAAAGAGATCGAGCGGGCGGGCATTCCAACGGCCTACTTCACGGCTATCCCAGCCATCCCGCTGGCAATCGGCACGCCGAGGACGGTGCCGGGGAAAGCGGTGACCAACCCGCTGGGCGATCCGAGCCGGCCGATCGAACGCGAGCGCCAGCTCCGCCGGCGGATGCTCGTGACGGCGATCCACGCGCTCGAGACGCCCGTGGACGGACCGCGCCTGTTCGAGCCGGAAGGATAGGTCTCTGCCCTCACCCTTCACGTCCCAACCCCGCCTCGCGCGCCCGCACGATCGCCTGGGCGCGATCGGCCACCTGGAGCTTGTTGAAGATGTTCGAGATGTGGTTGCGCACGGTCTTGGGGCTGAGCACCAGGCGCTCGGCAATGAGGGTGTTGCTGTGGCCCTGGGCGATCAGGGCCAGGATCTCCCGCTCGCGCTCGGTCAGCTCGGGGAAGGCCTGGGGCGGCGCGAGCGGCCGGGGGGCAGAGAAGAAGCTCATCAGCCGCCGGGCGATGGACGGGCCAAAGAGCGCCTCGCCGCTCGCCACGGCGCGGATGGCGCGCAGCATCTCGGCCTGGTCCGCGCCCTTCAGGATGTAGCCGCGCGCCCCGGCCCGCATGGCCGCGAAGACCGAGTCGTCGTCTTCGAACATGGTGAGCACGACCACGCCGATGTGCGGGCTGGTGTGCAGGATACGCCGCGTGGCCTCGATGCCGTTGGTGTCCGGCATGAGAATGTCCATGAGCACCACGTCCGGCTGCAGCGCCGCCGCCTGCGCAACGGCCTCCTCCCCGGTGGCCGCCTCGCCCACCACCTCGTACTCGGGGATCGAGCCCAGCAGGGCGCGCAGCCCATCGCGGAACAGGGTGTGGTCATCGGCGATCAGGATGCAAATCGGGTCCATGGTCACTGCTCCGAAGGAGGGATTGGCAGCCGCGCCAGCACCCGCGTGCCGCCCACGCTCGTTGGTTCTATGGTGCAGGTCCCGCCCAGCTCGGCGGCGCGCTCGCGCATGGAGGCCAGGCCCACGCCAGCCCTGGGATTGGCGGGCAGGCCGATGCCGTCGTCGACGATCTCCAGCTCCAGGGCGTCGGCCAGCGCCAGGCGGATGGTGCAGGTGCGGGCGCAGGCGTGGCGGGCCACGTTGGTCAGCGCCTCCAGCGCAATGCGGTAGGCCGCCACCTCGACCGCGGCGGGCAAGGGTGGCAGCGCCTCCGGCGCCTCGACCGACACATACAGCAGGCCCAGACCGTGCCGTCACCCTTCAGGGCCAGGCTGGTGGCAGCGCCTCCGGCGCCTCGACCGACACATACAGCCCGTTCGCCTGGCCCGGGCGGTCGCCCAGGGCCAGGACTCCGCCGTACTGGGCAGCACGCTCGCGCAGGGCCGAGACCAGGCCGAGCTGGTCGAGCGCCGGCGGGCGCAGATCGTAGACCAGGCGGCGGATGTCGGCGATAGCGGCCTGGGTCTGGGTCTTCAGCTCGGCCAGCAG
>JACQUR010000467.1 GCA_016210245.1 Chloroflexota bacterium | reverse complement strand
GGAGGACGGGGCTCAGGATGAGCGGAGGACGGGGCTCAGGATGAGCGGAGGACGGGGCGGACACGCAGGTCCGCCCCTACGCCGGCTGCCGCCTGCCTCCTGCCGCCTGGCCACCGGGAACCGCCGGGGCGCTGGGAACGTCTTGTGGTATGGAACGCTCACCACGACCATCACCCAGCCGAAAGGAGTTCACGATGCGCAGCAGGTTCGCCCGGATTGGTCTTCCTTTGCTCCTGGTCGCGGCCGCACTGGCCGCGTGCGCCCCGGCCGCCGCCCCGCTGGCCAGCAGGACCGAGGCGCCGGCCAGCGGCGCGCCCGCGCCGGCGCCTCCCGCCGCCGCGCCAGCCGACCGGGCCGTGGCGCCGGCCCAGCCCGCCCAGGGTGGGGCGACGATGGCCAAGCCGGCGGCCAAGCCGGGCCAGGTCGAGGCCAACGTGCCCAGCGTGCTCGACCGCATGATCATTCGCACCGCCGAGGTGAAGGTGGCGGTGCCCAACGTCCGCCAGGCGATGGGCCAGGTGGAGCAGATCGCCACCCTGGTAGGCGGGATGGTGTTCGCCAGCACCTTCAGCGAGTCCCAGCAGCAGGACGTGGCGACCGTGACCCTGCGCGTGCCCCCGGACCAGAAGAGCTTCCAGGAGGTGCTCGACCGCATCGGCGCCATCGAGGGGGCCAGGATCACCGAGCAGAACATCCGCAGCGACGACGTGACGGAGGAGTTCACCGACCTGGAGGCGCAGCTCCGCAACCTGCACACGACGGAAACCCGCCTGCTGGCGCTGCTGGAGCGAGCGACGAAGCTGGAGGACATCCTCACCCTGGAGCGCGAGCTGGGCGCGGTGCGGAACACCATCGAGCGCCTGGAGGGCCGCAAGCGGCTGCTGGAGCGCCGCGCCGAGCTGGCCACCATCGTGGTCACGCTGCGCCAGGTAGCCCCGGGCAAAGACGCTCGCCCGTCTGAGGGCTGGAACCCCTTCGAGATCGCCGCCCGGGCCCTCGCCGCCCTGCTGAGCGTCACCCAGGTACTGGCAACCGCGCTCATCTGGCTGGTGATCTGGTTCCCGATCTACGCCGTGCCCCTGCTCCTGCTCTGGCTGCTGCGCCGCCGCGTGCAGCAGGCGCGCACGGCCGGGTAGAAGGGACGTTCACCACGGAGACACGGAGATTTGAGATTTGAGATTGCAGATTGCAGATTGCTGCAATCTCAAATCTCAAATCTCAAATCTGCAATGTTCCCTTGGTGCTCGGCACCTGCCCTGCAATCCGGGGGTCGAGGCGGGTGGCATCGTCCAGAGCGCGGGCCAGCGCTTTGAAGGTCGCCTCCGCCCGGTGGTGGTCGTTCTTGCCGTCCAGCAGGCGAGCATGGAGGCTGATCCGCGCCTCCACGGCCAGCGACTCGAGCAGGTGGGCGAACATCTCGGCCTTGAAGGCGCCGATGTGCTCGCCGGTGAACGGGACGTCCACCACCGCCATGCCCCGCCCGCTCAGGTCCACGGCCACCAGCGCCAGCGCCTCGTCCAGGGGCACGATGGCGTGGCCGAAGCGACAGAGGCCGGCGCGGTCGCCCAGTGCCTGCTGCAGGGCGCGGCCGAGGCAGATGCCCACGTCTTCGGTGGTGTGGTGCTGGTCCACGTGCAGGTCGCCCTGGGCCTGGACCCGCAGGTCGAACCGCCCGTGGCGGGCCAGGCTGTCCAGCATGTGGTCCAGGAAGCCGATCCCGGTGGCGATCTCCGCCACCCCGCTGCCGTCCAGTTCCCAGCGTACCTCCACCCGCGTCTCGCGGGTCTGCCGCTCGCACACCCCTACTCGCGCCATCACTCCCTCCCTGCTGGGGAGATTATAGAGGGGCGGGGCGCTTCGTGTGGGAGCGGGTGGTGGAGAACCTGCGGCTGATTACTCCACCAGCAACAGGTACGGGCGCTCGATGGCCTCGCGCAGGTCGCTCAGGAACTCAGCGGCCGGGACGCCATCCAGGACGCGGTGGTCGAACGAGAGCGAGAGCACCGCGTCCTCGCGCAGGGCGATCTGCCCGTCGACGTTGGCCGGCCGCGCTGCGATGCGCCCTACCCCCAGGATGGCCGCCTCGGGCGGATTGACGATCGGCGTGAAGGCGTCGATCCCGAACCCGCCCAGGTTGGTGATGGTGAACGTGCCCCCCGACAGCTCGTCGGGGGTGAGGCGGCCCTGGCGCGCGGCCTCGAACAGGCGTGCCAGCTCGCGGGCCAGCAGGGGCAGGGGGAGTTGGTCGGCGCGACGGACCACCGGGGCGAGCAGACCGCGGTCGGTCTGAATGGCCACGCCCACGTTGATCTCCGGCACGCGCCGCAGCATCCCGTCGGCCCACTGGCTGTTGACATCGGGGTGGCGCGCCAGCGCCCGGGCGGCGGCCCGGGCAAGCATCGCGTCGTAGCCGAGGTGGGCCTGCCAGCGGCGCTCGAACTCCTCGGCGAGCTGGCGGCGAAAGCGCGCGGCCTCGGAGAAGTCGGTTTCCGCGAACAGGGTGACCCGGGCCACGCTGCGGGCAGAGAGGCTCATCCGCTCGGCCGTCACCCGCCGCACGGGGCTGAGCGGCACCAGCGGCTCGGCCGGCTCGGACGCCGGTGCGGTCGCGCCGGCCGCCTCCAGCGCCGCGCGGACGTCGCGCTCCAGGACACGCTCGCCCGGCCCGCTGCCGGCAATACGCGCCAGGTCTACGCCCAGCGCCCGCGCCGTCTTGCGCGCCAGCGGCGTGGCCTTCACGCGCCCCGCGCCCCCTCTCCCCTCACCCTGACCCTCTCCCACGGGGAGAGGGGATCTCGCCTCCACCCCCTGGGTCAGCCTGGCAATGGTTGCTCCCTGTGCCGTCGCGCCTGGCGCTGCCACCTTCTCCAGGCTGTCGATCTCGGCCAGGGGCGTCTGCACGGGGACGGTCTGGCCGGGCGGCACCAGGATGCGGGCCAGCCGCCCGGCGGCCGGGGCGGCAACCTCTGTGACCGCCTTCTCGGTCTCGACCGTGAGCAGCGGCTCGCCTTTAGCGACCAGGTCACCCTCGCGCTTGAGCCACTCCTGGACGGTGGCCTCGCGCGAGGACATCCCAAAGACCGGCATGGCAACGGTGGTGGGCACGCTCAACCCCCGATCTGGTAGCCGAGCGTCGCCCACGCTGCCGCTACGAGCTGGTCCTTGCCCGGCAGGTACGCGTCCTCCAGCGGCGGGCTGAAGGGGATCGGCGTGAAGGGCGCGGTGACGCGCTCGATCGGCGCGTCCAGCTCGTCAAAGGCCGCCGCCTGCACCTGGGCCACGATCTCCGCGCCAAACCCGCCCTGGCCCACCGCCTCGTGCGCCACCACCAGCCGATGGGTGCGCGCAACCGAGCTGGCCACGGCCTCCAGGTCGAACGGGACCAGCGAGCGCGGGTCGATCACCTCCACCTCGATCCCCTCGCCCGCGAGCTGCTCGGCCGCGGCGAGCGCCTCGGCCACCAGGCGGGAGGTGGCCACGATCGTCACGTCGCGTCCGGGCCGACGGATGGCCGCCCGCCCGAGCGGGATAGGCGCTACCGCATCCGGAACCTCCTCCCGCTGGAAGTACAGCGCCTTGTTCTCCACGTAGACTACCGGGTTGGGATCGGCCACCGCGCTCTGCAGCAGACCGGCCGCGTCGGAGGCCGAGCTGGGCATCACCACCTTCAGGCCGGGCACGTGGGTCAGCCAGGCCTCGAAGCTCTGCGAGTGCTGCGCCGCCGCCCGTTGGCCCGCCCCGCCCTGAGTGCGCAGCACCAGCGGCACGCGCAGTTGCCCGCCGGACATGTAGTGGGCCTTGGCGGCCTGGTTCACCAGTTGGTCCAGGGCCAGGGTGATGAAGTCGATGAACATGATCTCGACGATCGGGCGCAGCCCAGCCTGGGCGGCGCCGATGGCGATCCCGCAGATGGTCCCCTCGCTGATGGGCGTGTCGCGGACGCGCTCCTCCCCGAACGCCTCGGCGAGGCCCTGGGTCGCCCCGAACGGGCCGCCCTCGCGCACGTCCTCGCCCAGGACGAACACGCGCGGATCGGCCCGCATCACCTCGGCCAGGGTCCGGTTGATCGCCTTCAGGTAGGTCAACTGACTCATGTCATTCCTGCTCGGCATAGGTATGCACGAAGAGCTGGTCTCTGGCAGGAAAGGGGCTCTGCCGCGCGAACTGCACCGCCGCCTCCACCGCCTCGCGCGCCTCGCGCTCGGCGGCGGCGACCTCCGCCTGGCCGAACAGACCCTGCTCCAGGCCGCGCCGCTCGAGGCGCAGGATGGGGTCGCGGGCCTGCCACTCGGCCACCTCCAGCGCCTGGCGATAGCGGGCCGGGTCGCCCTCGTAGTGGCCGCGCAGGCGGTAGGTCAGGCACTCCAGCAGCATCGGGCCGCGGCCCTGGCGGGCCCGGGCCAGGAAGCGGCCGAAGGCGGCGTAGACCGCGAACACGTCGTTGCCGTCGACCGTCTCGGAGGCCAGGTCGTAGGGCGCCACCACGTCGCTCACCCGCTCCACCTTGGTGTGAGCCGAGCGCGGGGTGAACTCGGCGAAGCCGTTGTTCTCGCACACCAGGATAGCGGGCAGCTCCCACAGGGTGGCCAGGTTGATGGACTCGTTGAAGTGCCCGGCCTGGACCGCGCCGTCGCCAAAGAAGACCACCGCCACCTGGTCGCCGCCCCGCAGCCGTACCGCCAGAGCTGCGCCCAGGGCCAGAGGAATGTTGCCGCCCACCACCCCGGTGGCGCCCAGCAGCCCATGCGCCACGTCCACCAGGTGCATGGACCCGCCCTTGCCGTGGCACAGCCCGTCCGCGCGGCCCATCAACTCGGCCATGGCGCGGTCCAGCGGCGCCCCCATGGCCAGGGCGTGCCCGTGCCCTCGGTGGCCTGTGTACACCGCATCGTCGTGCCGCAACTGGCCGCACACTGCTGCCGCCACCCCCTCCTGCCCGATACTCAGGTGGACCAGGCCCGGCACCTCGCCCGTGGCGACCAGCTCCGAGACACGCTCCTCGAAGGCCCGAATGCGCCACATCGTGCGCAGGAGGGAGAAGGCCACAGGGGCGTCGATGATGGAGGATGCAGCATCGGTGGTCATGGTCGTTCCCCAGGTCTGCCGTTTCTCTGAGCGCCGACCACCAGGCCTGGCAAGCGATCCGGCAGGCGGCACGCGCGTGGCAGGCAGAGGCGGTCAGAACAGATTCTACACCCTCATGCAGGGCTTGGATCAGCAGTGAGTTCGAAGGTCGCTCTGAGCCAGGATCCGTCCTGGTCAGCCCGAGGCCAGCAGGCGACCACGGCCGGGCACGCGGTCGCTCACCCCCAGGCCCTTGAGCGCGGCCCAGACCACCGCCTGGTTGGAGGCGACCACCGGGATACCCAGGTCCGTTTCCAGCGCTCCCACGACCTCGACCGCGGGCCAGCGCCCGCAGGGGATGTAGACGGCCTCCACGGCACCCCCGGCCGCCACCGCCTCGCGGGCTGCGCGGTAGGCGGCATCGCCGTCCAGCAGGCCGATCTCGCGGTTGGAGTTGCACTGCGGGCCACGAATGGCCGTGACCTCGAATCCGCTTGCGGTCAGGAAGCGATCGTAGCGCTCGTTCTCCACGGCGCGGAAGGGCGTGGCCAGAGCAATGCGCCGCGCGCCCAGGGCGCGCAGGGCCTCGACCCCCGCGGTCAGGTTGGTGGTCGCGCGCAGGCCGGTGGCCTCGGCCAGGGCGGCGATGATCCGCGCGTCGGTTCCGTAGCCGCCCGCGACCATCATCGGCCCGCCGCCAGCGATCAGGAACTGGGCGCCGCTGGCGGCCAGCATCTGCGCCGCCGGCAGCCGACGCTGCCCCTCCCGCTCGATCTCGGCATCATCGCGGCTCTCCACCATGAGCGTGGTGATCAGGACGCCCACGCCCTGCGGCAGCAAGTCGAAGAAGTCCCTGGCTTCCTGGCCCAGCGCCCCAGGCCCAATGTAGCCGAATGTGCCTCTCCATCCGTAAATGACACACCTATTCAGTGTAAGGAATACGGAATGCGCACAGACCGCTGGCCTGTACGCTCCGCAAAGCTTCTGTCTACAGCTTGGTTACCTTGACCCGGACGCAGGCGTCCAGCGCCGCGGAGGTGTAGTCCATCATGCTGGCGTCGAGCTTGATGAGCGAGTTGTAGTGGATGCCCTTGCCGCGGACGTTCGGGTAGCCCGTGACCTGGCGGCCGGTGATCCCCGGACTGGCCAGGACTTCGGGGTGTATGCCCTCGCGCAGGTCGGCCACGCCCTCGACGCGCCGGCCCCAGTCGGTCTCCAGGGCGATGCGATCGCCCTGCTTGATGCCCAGCCTGCCCGCGGTCTTCGGGTTGATGGTCACGGTGAACACGTGGGTGTTGCGCTCCGACAGCTCGGCCAGCAAGGGGTTCTCGGCCGAGATCGAGTGGGCGTAGTAGGGCACCTTGGTGTTGACCAGCCACAGCG
>JACQUR010000472.1 GCA_016210245.1 Chloroflexota bacterium | reverse complement strand
CAACAAGATCGACGAGATCATCCAGACCTACGTGAGCAAGCGCTACAACCTGCTCATCGGGGAGCGCACGGCGGAAGAGATCAAGGTCACCATCGGCAGCGCGCTCCCACTGGCGGAGGAGCTGACCATCGAGGTGCGTGGCCGCGACAAGATCGACGGACTGCCCAAGGCTCGTACCATCTCGTCGAGCGAGGTGACGGAGGCGATTAGCGACGCGCTGAGCGCCATCGTAGTCAACGTGAAGGCGGTGCTGGAGGAGACGCCGCCGGAGCTGGCGGCCGATGTGGTGGACAAGGGGATGATCATGACCGGCGGCGGCTCGCTGCTGCGCAACCTCGATCGGCTGCTCACCGTGGAGACCGGCGTGCCGGCCTACCTGGCCGACGATCCGCTGTCGTGTGTGGCCATCGGCGCCGGGCGTGCTCTGGAATACTTCCGCGTGTTCAAGGACAGCCTGACGCCGGTGTGAGAGGCGTTCACCACGGAGACGCGGAGACACGGAGTTCTTTTTCCCAGGCGGCAAACCCAGCAGGCGGGTGGCTCGTCGAGCCATCCGCCTGCGGGGTTTGCCGCCTGGGGGGGGAGCCATCCGCCTGCTGGGTTTGCCGCTACCGGGGGGCCTGACCCTACGCGTCCTCTTCTTCCGCTTGCTGGGCGGCGCGCAACTGCTGGCGCAGGTCGCTGAGGTCCGTCCGGCGAGGCTTCGGTAAGGGAGGGGGGGGCGGGCTCTCGACTAGGGCGCGAACCTCGGCCAGCTCGCGCTGGGCGCGTTCCAGGTCCGCCCGCAGCGCCGCCAGCGCCCGCTCGGCCGCGGCCGCGGAGGTCTGGGCCTGGGCGGCGTCGCCCCGGGCGGCCTCCACCGCCTGGCGAGCGCGCGCCACCTCCGTCCGCAGGCGGAGGGCGAGCGCCAGACTGGCCAGCGCGGCGAGCAGGGCTCCGAGCGCGAGTGCGAGTTCCACGAGTGGGTCTCAGCCTCCTGGTCTTCGTCATTTGAGGCTGGGGTTGCCGCCCTGAAGGGCGGGCCTCACGCCCAGGTCCGCCCTTCAGGGCGGCAACTTCCCTAGCCTCCTGGCGCCTTGCCGATCTTCACTTTGACGCAGGCGTCCAGCGCCGCTGAAAGGGTATCCAGTCGATCGAGGGTGTACTCGATCAGGCCATTGAAGTGTACGCCCCGGCCGCGCAGGCGATCGTTGGAGGTGATCTGGCGGCCCAGGATGCCCGGCACGGCCAGGCACTCGGGGTGGATGCCCTGAGCTAGCCGGGCAATGCCCCGCGCCTTGCGCCCGCCTGGCGTCTCCAGGACGATCTCGTCCCCCTCCTGGATCCCCTTGCGCCGCGCCGTGTCCGCGTTGATCCCCACCGGGAAGACCTTCGCGTTGCGCTCGGCCAGCTCGATCAGCCAGGGGTTCTCGCTGGTGAAGGAGAAGGTCAGGAAGGGGAGCTTCTGGTTGACCACGAACAGGTCGTACTCGGGCGGGCTCCCCTGGTAGGCGGGGCAGGGGCGCCACTCCACCAGGGGCACGTAGTCGGCGGTGTCCCAGGGGATATCGTGCTCCTCGGTGAACCTGCGCACCTCTTCGCCCACTCCGAGGAAGTGCTCCAGGTACAGTGGCACCCGGGCCCGGTGGAAGGCACGAGGATAGCTCTCGCGCGCGCTGCGCGGCCCCGCCTTGTAGTAGCCGTGCTCGAGCAGATACTGCAGCCCGTGCTCCTCCCCACAGAAGGACCTGGCCAGGCGGTCGCCGATCTCCCGCCAGGTGTACTTCTGGCCCGGATCGAGGCGGTAGGGACCTTCCAGGCGGGCGGCGGCGTTGAACGCAGCGTACACCTCGCCCAGGAGGCCGAGGCGGTCGGCCACCTCCAGCAGCACCTCGATCCAGTAGCGCGCCTGGCCCTGGGGCTGGACCACCGGCTGCTGGCAGTTGAAGCCCCAGGCCTCGCCGGGCAGGGGGGCATCGGCGTAGTGCAGGTACGAGTTGAAGACGATGGGCACCAGGCGCTCCAGGGCGTGGGCGTCCGGCAGGACCAGGTCGGCGAACTGGGTGGTCTCGTCGTGGTGGGTGGCGAAGGAGGCGATGAACGGGATGCGGCGGAGCGCCTCGGCCATGATCTCCGGATCGCCGGCCGTGGCCATCATGTTGGTGCGGCAGTGGATCAGGACCTCGGCGCGGTAGGGCAGGCCGAACTGCTCGGCCTGCAGCACCCCGAGCCAGAGCATCGACCGGGCGTAGACCGAGAGGGGGAACATCTCCACCAGCTCCAGGGTGTCCGGCGCCTGCACCTGCTGGGGAGGCATCGTCGCGCGCATGTAGCGGCCGATGAACGGGTTGCCGGAGACGAGCAGTCCATCCGGGCCCGCTGCTGGCCCCCAGGACGGCCCTGCCGCCGTTACGTTCAGCAAGCCGCCGGGCACGTCAACCGTCCCCAGGAGCAGGTTGAGCTGGGCCAGGCTCATGCCGCTCAGCATGGCGTGCTTGTGGGCAGAGATGCCGCGATACCAGATGGCCGCGGCCGGGCGCAGGGGCAGGTCGGTGCCCTCCAGGCGGACGGTGGCCCCAACGCAGGCCGCCTGCCCGAACTCCCGGGCGACCCGCCGGAGGGTGGCGGCCGGCACGGTGGTGATCTCCGCCGCCCACTCGGGCGGATAGGCGCGCAGGTGCTCCTTGAAGAGCTGGAAGGCGGGCCGGGCCTCCACCCCCTCCACCCGGTAGCACCCCTCCAGGGCTGCGTCCTCTGGATCCACCGCGTCGAAGGCCCCCGCCCGCCCGGTGCGAGCATCCCAGACCAGGGGCTTGCCACTCTCCCGGTCGCGCAGGCAGTAGCCATCCGCTCCCACGAGATACGGGGCGTTGGTGTACTGTCGCAGGTAGGCCGCGTCGTAGCAGCCCAGCTCATGGACGAGCACGTGCATCAGGGCGAGGGCGAGGGCGGCGTCGGTGCCCGGGCGGATAGGGATCCACTCGTCGGCCTTGGAGGCGGCCGTGGAGCAGACCGGGTCGACCACCACCAGCTTCATGCCCCGCATGCGGGCCTCGGCCATCTCGCGGGTCAGCCCCAT
>JACQUR010000466.1 GCA_016210245.1 Chloroflexota bacterium | reverse complement strand
GGCCAGTGGCCAGTGGCCAGTGGTCAGTGGCCAGTGGCCAGTGGCCAGTGGCCAGTGGTCGGTGGTCAGTGGGGTCCAGAGGCATGCTGCCGACTGGCCACTGGCCACTGGCCACTGGCCACTGGCCGGCTCAGATCTGCTGGAGCAACTGCTCCATGCTGCCACGGAAATCGGCCAGGAAGCGCTGCACGCGCAGCACGTCGGCCTCGGAAATCGGCTGCCGCTTGCTCCGGGCCGGAGCCTCGGCGTTGGGGTGGGCCTTCCGAGGCGGCTGCCGCTTCCCGCTCGGCAGCATCACGCGCACCCTCAGCCGACAGCGCACGCAGCGCAAGGTGAGCGCCTTGCCGCTGTCCCCAGCGCTGATGAACAGCACATCTGCCCCCTCGTACCGCTTGCGACACCGCGGACACACCAGGCGCTTCAGGATCGCAGACAGGCTACCCGCGTCCATGAACTGCTCCCTTCTAGCCATGCCCAGGGCGTTCAATGCCGTATATATAATACGCGAACGGGGCGGTGGCCGTCTGTGGGGCGGAGCAAGGATTCTCGGGGGGCGAGAATTCCCCACAACTGGTCGCTACCCCACATCGGCCGATAGCAGGCCTTTGCGCAGCGCGTACTTCACCAGCTCGTGGCGGTGGTGGAGGTTGAGCTTGCTCATGATCCGCTCGCGGTAGGTATCCACGGTCTTGGGACTGATCATCAGCCGCTCGGCGATCTCGGTCCCGCTGAAGCCCTCCGCGATGAACTTCAGCACCTCCCGCTCGCGCTCGGTCAGGCCGTCGTAGGAGTCGCGCTCCTGGCCCTGGCGGACGCTCTCCAGGTAGCCCTCCAGCAGCATCTTCGCGGCCGCGGGGTAGAGGAACACCTCCCCCCGGCTCACCGTGCGGATGGCCTCGATCAGCTCGCGATCCGCCCCGCTCTTGAGCACGTACCCGGACCCGCCCGCCTCGACCACGGGCAGCAGGTAGCGGGCCTCGGCATGCATGGTGAGAATGAGCACCCGGCAGGGCAGCCCCTCCTTGCGGATGCGGCGGGTGGCCTCCAGGCCGGAGACGCCGGGCATGGCGATGTCCATGACGATCACGTCCGGGCGCAGGGCGCGGGCGAGCTCGATCGTCTCCTGGCCGTCGCCCGCCTGGCCCACCACCTCCATGTCCTCCTCGAAGCTCAGCAGGGCCTGCAACCCTGCCCGCAGCACGGCATGGTCGTCGGCGAGCACGACCCGAATCTTGCTCATGGCTCGACTGCCGCTCCGTCGAGCGGGACGTGTGCGCTGATGCACGTGCCCTGCCCCGGGTGGGACTCGATGCTCAGTTGCCCGCCGATCAGCGCCATCCGCTCGCGCATTCCGAACAGCCCCAGCCCGGCTTCTTTCCGCGGCAAGGTGGCCGCCGGATCGAAGCCCACCCCGTTGTCTCGGACCGAGGCGACCACCTCGCGGCCGTGCTGGCGCAGCGTCACCCACACCTGGTGGGCCGAGGCGTGCCTGGCCACGTTGGTCAGCGCCTCCTGCACCACGCGGTAGAGCGCCAGCTCCACCTGGGGCGGCAGGCGACGCTCGAACCCCTGCGCCTCGAAGTGGACGCGCAGATGGACGCGCGCCGCGTAGCCCTCGGTAGAGGACTCGAGCGCGGCGACCAGGCCCAGGTCGTCGAGCGTGGTTGGGCGCAGCTCCACCGCCATGTTGCGCACCTCCTCGAGCGCCTGGGCGGCGAGCTCCCGCAGCTCGGCGGTGCGCCGCCGCAGCTCGCCCGGGTTCTTGACCCGCTCCAGCATCTTGAGGCCGATGAGCAGCGTGGTCAGCACCTGGGCCGTCTCGTCGTGCAGCTCGCGGGCGATGCGCTTACGCTCGTCCTCCTGAGCCTGGAGCACCTGGTAGGACATGGCCTGGAGCTGCTCGCGATGGTGCTGCAAGGCGCCGACGATCTCGTGGAGGGTATCGCTGAGCCGCTCGATGGCCGGGTCGGTCAGCAGCGCCCGGGGCGCCCGGACGCGCAGGTTGCCGCCGCGCACCTCGTCCACCACGCGCCCCAGGGCCACCAGCGGCTGGAGCGCGGCCTTGAGAACCGCGACGTTGATCGCCAGGGAGATAGCCGTGGCCAGCGCGGCCATGGCCGCGACTCGCTCCAGGCGGAGCACCCCCCGAGCGTCGGCCACCACGTTGAGGGCCAGCCAGGTGCCCAGCACGGCCCCCAGCGCCACCAGCAGGCCGTTGGCGATGAGCACCTTGTAAAAGAGCGGGATGCCGAACAGCCGCTGCACCAACAACCGCAGGGGTCCGAACAGGCGGCGGGCCGCGGCGGGGCGGGCGCGCGGCGGCGCGAGCCCCTGCGCCCCGGTGGCCTCGTAGACAACCTGCTCCATGGTGGCCCCCCAAGCCAGAGTGAGGATACGGAGCGCTGCCCAGGCGAGTCAAGGAAAACCTTAAACAGGTAGGGGTACGGCATGTATGCCGTACCCCTACCGACAGACCCGTGCTTCGCCCCGCCTCTGCGTCTCTGCGGTAATGATAACAATAATAATGATAATGAAGGGTCGACTGGCCCCCGCCCCTCACCGCCCACCCCGGTTCCCGGCGCGCCGCCGTGCAGTCCCTACTAAACATAGTACTTATGGGCTAAACTCGCCCAAAGGCTGTTGACGGTGGGTAGACCAGCCGGTATACTGGCGCTCGCCAGGTGCTATTCTCGCGTGAGCGAGTGTATCGCGGCATGCAGCAAGATACTCCGTGGTGTACCACGATGGGTCAGACGCTGCCTCTGGTGAGGAGTGCCGGGATTGGATCGGGCGACGCGCGTGCGAGAGCGGATCAGAGACGACGAACTGCTGCTCAGCTTCAATGAGGCGGTGGAATACCTGCGCACCAGCCGCACCACCCTGTACCGGCTGATGTATAGCGGCCGGTTGGTGGGCCGCAAGGTGGGGCGCAAATGGGTGTTCTACAAGGGTGACCTGAAGGGGCTGCTGGATCACGCGGGCCTCCGCCCGACTGCTGACGGCTCGAGCGCTGGCCAGGCGGATAATCTGGAGTTTGGCAGGTAACGATGGAGCTTCGCCGCTATCTCCGCATTCTGTGGCACTGGGCCTGGTTGTTGATCCTGAGCACAGGGCTGGCGGCCGGAGCCAGCTACCTGGCCTCGCGCGTGCAGCCACCCGTCTACCAGGCCAGCACCAAGCTGCTGGTCAGCCAGGGGAGCAACCCGCTCGCCACAGATACCTACACCGCCATCCTGGGCGCCGAGCGCCTGGCGCGCACCTACGCCGACCTGATCAACTCGTGGCCGATTCTCGAGCGGGCCGCGGCGAAGCTGGGGCTGGACCCTGGGCAGCGGGAGCTGATGGGGAACACAGACGTGCGGCTCATCCGCGATACGCAGCTTCTGCAGGTTTCCGTGGAGCACACCGATCCCCAGTTGGCCACAGACCTGGCGAACGCGATCGCTGAGGCGTTCATCGAGGAGAACAGCGCCGCGCAACAGGGCCGCTTCCAGGCCTCGCGCGAGAACCTGGGCCGCCAGGTGGAGCAGCTCGCCCGGGAGCTCGACCAGCGCACGCGTGCCCTGGACGACCTCAAGGGCCAGGCGGCGCCGGCCGGCCAGGTGGGCGAGGCGCGCCTGACGGAGATCGCCCGCCTCCAGAAGGAGATAGCGGAGTTTCAGCAGACCTACGCCAACCTGCTGCGGAGCTACGAGGAGATCCGTGTGGCGGAGGCGCGGTCCCTGAATACCGTGACGGTCGCGCAGCCTGCGCGCCTGCCCACCACGCCCATCAAGCCAGCCGTGCTGCTCAACACCCTGCTCGGGGCCGTGGTGGGGCTGCTCCTGGGGCTCGGCATCATCGTGCTCCTGGAGTACCTGGACGACACGCTGTCGGACCCGGAGCGCGTCGCACAGATCGTCCGCCTGCCCACCCTGGCCCTGGTGGGCCAGTTCCCCAGCGACCTCAAGAGCCGCGTGGTGGTGGGCACGGAGCACGCTCCGGGCGAGAGTGGTGCGCACCTCAACGGGAACGGCAAACACGACAGCAAGCACGACGGCCACAATGGCTACGGTTATGGCTACGGCTACGGCCACTACCACACCTCAGTCGTGGAGGCCTACCGGGTCCTGCGGACCAACCTCCAGTTCACGGGCCTGGAACGGCCGCTGCGAAGCATCCTCATGACCAGCGCCGGGCCCGGCGAGGGCAAGTCGACCACGGCGGCCAACCTGGCCGCGGCGCTGGCCCAGGCTGGTTTCCGCACGCTGCTGATCGATGCCGACCTGCGGCGGCCCTCCGTCCACCAACTGTTCGAGCTGCCCAACCGTTCGGGCCTGACCACCCTGCTGCTGCAGGAGTGCGCGGCCGAGGAGTACCTGCAGGCCACCACGGTGCCCAACCTGCGCGTCCTGCCCAGCGGGCCTATCCCGCCCAACCCGTCCGAGTTGCTGGCCTCCAGGCGCATGTCGGCTCGGCTGAAGGAGTTCGCTCAACTGGCGGACTATGTGATCCTGGACAGCCCGCCGGTCCTGCTGGTCTCGGACCCGCTCGCCCTGGCCTCGCAGGTGGACGGCGTGCTGCTGGTGATCAACGCCAGGGGAGCGCGCAGCGGCGCGGTGCTCCGCGCCCGCGAGGCGCTGGAGAAGGTGGGCGCCCACCTGGCGGGGACGATCCTGAATCGCTTTCAACAGAAGTCGCGCGGCTACTACTACCCGCGCTACGAGTACTACTACAGCAGCGCGGCACCCTCCGAGAAGAACGGCAAGGGCGACGTGGCAGCCGGCAAGCACGCCACCGACGGGATGTAGGCACAAGGGCCACGAACGGACGCGGCCTGCGGAACAGCTCTGCAGGGCGACGCTCGATCGCTCCTGGTGGGTGGCGGGGAATCGAAGATGTTTCTACACTGGCACATCGCCCCCGTGGCAAGGCAAGCGTGCCGGAATGGCGGTAGCGTGTGTTGTGCATGGACCTGTCACCACCGGCCGGGCGACCGACCGATCGACCTCCTGCTCGAGGCGAGCACGCAGCGCGAGATTTGCCACTCCCGTGTCCTGCCTCCCTTATCTGGACCACGGCCGCAGCTCCTACACTTGCTTGATTGATGGGTAACACGATGCTCGATATGTCGGCCAACAACTCGCACACGGTCGCGACCGACTACCTGGCCACCCTCGCCGGCGTGCTCAGTCTGGTGCCGCGCCAGCCGCTGGCGCGCGCCCTCGAGCTGCTGCTCCAGGCGCGGGCGACGGGACGCCGTGTCTACCTCATTGGCAACGGCGGCAGCGCCGCAACAGCGAGCCACTTCGCCGTGGACCTGGCCAAGACTGCCCGAGGTGGCGGGCAGCGGCCGCTGCGCGCGTTCGCACTCGCCGATAGCGTCCCCACGCTGACCGCCTGGGCGAACGATACGGCCTACGAGCGCGTCTTTGCCGAACCACTGGCAGCCCTGGTCGAGCCGGGCGACATCGTGATCGCCATCAGCGCCAGCGGCAACTCGCCCAACATCCTGGCCGGCCTCAGAGCTGCGGCGGCGAGCGGGGCGCGGACGATCGGCCTGCTCGGCTTCGACGGGGGCGCTGCTCGCCAGCTCGTCGAGGTCGCCCTGCACGTCCCGGTCAACGACTACGGGCTGGTCGAGGACGCGCACTCGGCCATCGGACATGCCCTGACCGCCGCCCTGCGGCGGACCCTCCAGTTGCAGCCGGTCGAGCTGAACGGCCATGCCTAGCTCGAGCAGCAGCTCCCTGATCTACCTCGCCCGGGGCGGCCGACTCGTGCGAGCAACGCCGGAAGATGGCGCTGGCGCAGGGGAGGTGCGCCCCAGCCGGTTCCCTTCCCGCGCTGGGGCCCCTCACTCAGTACTCAGCACTCAGGACTCAGGACTCAGGACTCAGCACTCCGAGCCGGACGTTCGCCCGCTGGACGCGGTGGAGGAGTACCGCCGCTGCCAGGAGATTCAGCGGCGCGCGTGGGGCATCAGCGAGGACGGCTACGTGATGCCCGTCTCGCTGCTGGTGTCGGTCCACAAGCACGGCGGGCTGGTGCTGGGCGCGTTCCTGAGCGACGAGCTGATCGGCTTCTCCTTCGCCTTCCTGGCCCGCGTTGGCCCAACCCTCGGCCTCTACTCGCAGCTCACCGCGGTTCTGCCCGAGCACCAGGGGCGAGGGGCCGGCTTGCTGCTGAAGCAGGCGCAACGGGCGGAGGCGCGGCAGCGCGGCCTAGAGCTGGTGGCCTGGGCCTTCGACCCGCTCCAGGCCGGCAACGCCGCCTTCAACCTGGCCAGGCTGGGCGCCCGCTGCCGCCGCTACGAGGTAGACCTGTACGGCTCGCGCACCGACGCTCTCAACGCCGGCCTGGCCACCGATCGGCTGATTGCCGAGTGGCCCGTCGACGCGCCCCCGCCCGCGCCAGCCCGGCCCGGGCGGCCGCTGCTGGGCCTGCAGCCCGACGGGGCCTACTACCGCCCCGAGCGGAAACCCGAAATCCGAAATCCGAAATCCGAAATCCGACTGCAGCCCGATGGGGCCCATTATCGCCCCGAGCGGGGCACCCAGCCCGCGGGCGAGCGGCTGGAACTGGACATCCCGCCCAACATCCAGGAACTGAAACGCCAGCGCCCGGACCTGGCCGCGCTCTGGCAGCAGCGAGTGCGAGAGGCCTTCCTGGAGACGTTCGCGCGCGGCTACGTGGCCGCGGGCTTCGGCCGCTGCGCTGAGGCCGGACGGTGCTGGTACGTGCTGGAGCGGGAAGAGCGCGATGCGGATTGAGCGGCTGGAGCTGCTGCACCTGAAGATCGACCTCCTGCGTCCCTTCGAGACCAGCTCGAGTCGCAAGACGTACCGCGAGCACGTGCTGGTGAAGGTCCATGCCGAGGGGCTTGTTGGCTGGGGCGAGTGCCCCAGCTCGTCCGATCCCTACTATTGCCCCGAGACCACCGAGACCTGCTGGCACGTGCTCCGCGACTTCCTGGCCCCGAGCGTGCTGGGCCAGCCCTGGGAGTCTATCGCGGAGCTCGTGGCGCGCTACGCCCGGGTGAAGGGCCACCACTTCGCCAAATCAGGGCTGGAGATGGCCTGCTGGGACCTGCTGGCCCGGGCGCAGGGCCGCCCGCTCCACGCCCTGCTGGGCGGCACTCGGGCAGAGATCCACTCCGGGGTGAGCCTGGGCATCGAGGCGGACCCGGACCGACTGCTCGAGCTGGTCGACCAGTTCGTGGCCCAGGGCTATCGCCGGGTCAAGCTGAAGATCGCCCCGGGCAAGGACGTGCCGGTGGTGGCCCGGGTGCGCGAGCGTTACCCGGAGCTGCCACTCATGGTCGACGCCAACTCCGCCTACGGCCTGCAGGACCTGCCCAGGCTCAAGGAGCTGGATGCCTTCGGCCTGATGATGATCGAGCAGCCGCTGGCCTACGACGACATCGTGGACCACGCGCGCCTGCAGCGCGCGTTGCGCACCCCCATCTGCCTGGACGAGAGCATCCACTCGGCCGAGGACGCGCGCCGGGCGCTGGAGCTGGGGAGCTGCCGGATCATTAACATCAAGGTCAGTCGCCTGGGAGGGCTGCTGGAGGCGCGCAAGGTCCACGACCTGTGCTATCGGAAGGGCGTGCCGGTGTGGTGTGGAGGCATGCATGAGTACGGGATCGGGCGGGCGGCCAACGTGGCCATCAGCAGTCTGCCTGGCTTCGTGCTGCCGGGCGACATCTCGGGCTCGGACAAGTACTACGCCCACGACATTGTGGCCCCGCCCATCCTGGCTACGGACGGCGCCATCCCCGTACCAACGGGCCCGGGCCTGGGCGTGGAGCCAGATGAGCAGCGGATCCGGGGGTACACG
>JACQUR010000465.1 GCA_016210245.1 Chloroflexota bacterium | reverse complement strand
GGTCCGCCCTTCAGGGCGGCGACCCCAACCAGGTACACCGGATTATTTCCGCAACCTTCGTCAGGGCGGCGGGCAGACCGGGCCGTCTGCCCCTACGACCTCCACGCTGAGCCGTAGGGGGCGACGGCTCTGTCGCCCCGCCGCCCCGAGGGCGGCAGAGCGTGGTGCCCAGGGGGCCGGAGGAGAGCTGCTGGCCGGCCCCCTGGCCGCCACGCCTTGCCGCCCTCGGGGCGGCGGGCAGACAGGGCCGTCTGCCCCTACGACCTCCACGCACCAGTACTGGGCGGACCCGGCCCCCGCCCGGTGATGTACACTGCCCATCCTACCCAAATGGGTAGTGTTGCAGACTACCCCGCGGGGCGTGGCGGCGCTGGCGACAACGGAGCATGCTCCTGGTAGCAATGTAACTGCCTTGATCGCTTTGATCGCATCACCGGGAGGTAACCGCATGGAGCTCACCCGTGAAGCCGATTACGCTATTCGGATCATGCTGGAGGTGGCCAGCCGGCCAGAGGGCGAGCCCACCACCACCACGCAGATCGCCCAGCGCCGGCTGGCGCCGCGGCCCTTTGTGCGCAAGATCGTCCGCCACCTGGTCGCTGCCGGGCTGCTGACCTCGCGCCGGGGGGCGTACGGCGGACTGCTGCTCGCCCGGCCGGCCGGCGGAATCAACCTGCTCGCCATCGTCGAGGCCGTCCAGGGGCCGATCAGCATCAATCGCTGCGTGCTGCGCCCGGATATCTGCCCCCTCCAGCGCACCTGCGCCGTGTACGAGGTGTGCCAGTTCGCCCAGTCCCAGTTGGTCGGCATGCTCAGCCGCATCAACCTGACCGCGCTCCTGCAGCGCAGTGCAGAGCTGCGGGCGGGGGACCACCATCGACCGGCGGAACCCCTGCCTGCCTCCCTCGGCGCCTAGCCGGGCAGGATCGTTCACCACGGAGACACGGAGACACGGAGTTGTGTTAAGTCCTCTCCGTGTCTCCGTGTCTCCGTGTCTCCGTGGTGAACCTCGCGCCCTCCCCACCTTTCCCCGCTGATCCTACCCGCACGGGTAGGGACACCCCTACCTGAGGGGCTGGCTACCAGCCTACCCGTGGGTAGTGTTGCCGCCACCCCGCGGGCGGGCAACAGGACTACCCCGTGGGTAGTTGAGAAAACTACCCCCCAGGAGGTGGTGTCGCCCGCGTCCGTAGCGCATGCTGGGTTTACTACGAAGAGGATCGCATTCCTCCACGCACAGCACATCTGGAGGTATTGTCGTGAGTCACCCGATTCGTGTGCCCCGCACCCGGCTTGCGCTTCCCGGCGCCGCGCTGGCGCTGGTTGTCCTGCTGGCCGCTGCGTGCGCGCCTCCCTTGCCAGGCCAGGCCAGGAAGAGCGCTGACGGGGCGTCGCCCAGCGAGGTGCGGATGCAGGCGACCGAGTGGAAGTACAGCCCGCTCACCGTCCAGTTGCCGGTCGGGCACCCGGTTACGCTCGTGCTGGAGAACAAGGGCACGGTCGAGCACGACCTGCACATGGACGCGATTGGCGTCCGCCTGGTTGCCAGGCCTGGCCAGACGGCACAGCAGACCCGTACCTTCGACAAGCCGGGCACCTACACCTACGAGTGTACCCTGCCGGGCCACAAGGAGGCCGGCATGAAGGGCACGGTGGTCGTCGGTGAGGGCGCGGCTCAGGCCGCTCAGACGAGCGCCGCCCCGCAGGCCGCCGCGGCGACCAGGCCCGTTCCGGCCGCGAACGTCCCTCGCCTGCCCCTGCCCCAGGTTGCGCCGCCGGTCCACCGCACGGCGCCGGCGGTGGTCCCGGTCGAGATCGAGGCCAAAGAGGTCACCGCCACGCTCGCCGATGGTGTGAGCACCACCTTCTGGACCTTCGGCGGGACAGTTCCCGGACCGATGATCCGCGTGCGCCAGGGCGACACCGTCGAACTGACCTTCAAGAACGCTGCCGACAGCAAGATCACCCATAGCATCGACCTGCACGCAGTCACCGGCCCGGGTGGCGGGGCCAGGGTCACGCAGGTGGGGCCGGGCGAGCAGGCCAGCTTCCGCTTCCAGGCGCTCAACCCCGGCGTCTACGTCTACCACTGCGCCACACCCATGGTGGCTCACCACATCGCCAGCGGCATGTACGGGCTGATCGTCGTCGAGCCGCCGCAGGGACTGCCGGCCGTGGACCGGGAGTTCTACGTGATGGAGGGCGATTTCTACCTGCAGGGCGCGCGGACCGACCAGGGCCAGCGGGAGTTCTCGCTGGACAAGATGCTCGACGAGCGGCCGGATTTCGTGGTGTTCAATGGCAGCGTCGGCTCGCTGACCAAGGAGCGGGCGCTCAAGGCCAGAGTGGGCGAGACGGTCCGCATCTTCTTCGGCGTGGGCGGCCCGAACATGACCTCCAGCTTCCACGTCATCGGCGAGATCTTCGACCGGGTGTACCCGGAGGGCGCATCCGAGCCGCTGACCAACGTGCAGACCACGCTGGTCCCGGCCGGCGGCGCGGCCATCGTCGACTTCAAGGTGGAGGTGCCGGGCACCTACATCCTGGTGGACCACAGCCTGGGCCGCCTGGAGAAGGGCGCGGCGGGCTACCTGGAGGTGGAAGGGGCGGAGAACCCCGCGGTCTTCCAGACGCTCAGCAGCCCCCCGGGCAGCGCGGCAGCCTCCGGCCACTGAGTTGAGATTTGAGATTTGTGATTGCAGAGTGCAGATTGGATCCAATCTGCACTCTGCAATCTCAAATCGACAATCACCCGAAGGCGATATCCCAGCGGTAGGCCACGACTGGCCCGGAGGGTGGGCCGACCAGGTGCCACACCTGCCCAACCAGGTCGCCGGCCGAGGCGCGCTGGGCCCGCGGGACCTGCGCCTTGATTGCCGCCACACTGGGCGGCTCCTCAGCGCCGCGCCAGGCCAGCAGGAGCGGCAGGTCGGCGTGCGCGGCGGCCGAGTCCACGGCCAGGCTGTGGGCACGGTCGGCGAGGTCGTAGCCGACCAGGTCCGGATCGTAGATCAGCAGATCGGCCGCCTCGGTCAGAGGGCAGAAGCCGACGTCACAGCGGATGCAGCGCAAGGGGGGCCAGGGGCCGGGGCAGGTGATGGTGCGGTAGCCGACGGCCACGAGTTTGGCGGCCAGGCAACTGGCGAAGCTCGCCTCGCGGTGAGCGATCAAGACCGTGCGCATGGACATGCCTCCAGTCCTGCTCGTGCGGGTCACACTTCCCTTCCCCGCTCCGGGGCATTCCTCGGCTCTCCCGGTGCGGGGTTTGGCTCTGAGCGCCCGCTGATGAGGCTTGCCGCGACGTCGACCACCAGGCCGTCGAGTTGGGACGGCGAGAGCTTCTCACCAAAGTAGGTGGTAAACAGACTCTTCAACTCGGGCAGCACGCGACTTACTCCAGTCCTGTCTGTCGGTGGGCGGCAGACCCGCTCTTCAATGATGGCTGCCCGCCGCAGGGGGGAACACCGGACAGCCGCGCGCCTGTGCCGCATCCTGGCGCCGTTGCCCGGCGCAGCCCGAACGGCCACTCCGTGCTGCTGGCACCAGCGGGAGACCTCCCTGCCGGTTGTACGGCCCGATGCTCCCGCACCCATAAGCCTACGCGTGGGGAGTCGGCGCCGCCACATCCCTCGGGGTAGGCTTCCCCCTCACTCCCGGGGTAGGCTCACCCCTATCCGTTCAGGCGGGCCTCCGCGCGATCGGGTGCGCCCGCACGTCACCCGTCCGACCTGCGGTCGGGGGCAATCTCTGGCTGGTCGGCGCAGGCATCCGACTCCACGCGCCGGTTGGCCAGGCTCGCCGCCACGTCGGCCACCAGCCGCTCGAGCTGGGCCGGCGAGAGCTTCTCACCAAAGTAGGTCGCAAAGAGACTCTTGAGTTCGGCCTCGGTCCAGGATGTCCTCAGCTTCCTGTACACTGCTTTGCTCTCCTGAGTCGAAAGTCGAAAGCCCGAACGCCACGCCCAGCAGGGCTTTGGCGCGGATGCTCCAGGCCCCGAGCAAGCCGGCGCTACGGAGCGATAGCCGCGACGTGCCGGCCCCCCTCCCCTCCAGTTCCGTTCGACGTGCCCAGCTCGCCTCGTTCCACTGCCTGGCAGAACACCTCGACCACGCTGGGATCGAACTGCACCCCGGCCCCTCGGCGCAGCTCCTCCAGCGATGTCGCCACCGGCATGGCCTGGCGGTACGGCCGATCTGAGGTCATGGCATGGAAGGCGTCGGCCACGCTCAGCACTCGCGCCAGCCGTGGGATCGCCTCACCCCGCAGCCCATCGGGGTAACCGCACCCGTCCCAGCGCTCGTGGTGGGCGCGGATCAGGGGCGCGATCTCCTCCAGACCCCGGACCTGCTGCAGGATGTGATCGCCCACGTTCGAGTGGCTGCGCATGGACGTCCATTCGTCATCGGTCAGTGGCCCCGGCTTCCTCAGGATACGGTCCGGCACACCGATCTTGCCGACGTCGTGGACCGTGCCCGCGAGCATCAGCGCCCGCAGGTCCGAGGCCGATAGTCCCAGCAACTGGCCGAGAAACACGGACAGGCGCGCGACCTGGTCGCCGTGATCGTGGGTGTAGCTGTCGCGCGCGTCGACGGCGGCGGCCAGCGACTGGACCGTATTCAGTTGCAGTTGCTCCCACCAGTCCGGGCGGCTCGCCGCGCAGGGGTCCACCACCAGGTCGCGGTAGGCCCACACCTGGTTCCGTCCCATGCGCTTGGCGTAGTACAGCGCGTCGTCGGCCGCCTTCACCAGCGCGTCACGCTCCTGGGCATCCTCCGGCGCGGTCGCCACCCCAATGCTCACCGTCACCCGGCTCCACTCCTCGGCAAACAGTCGAAACGAGTGGCTGGCGAGCGAGAGGCGGATCCGCTCGGCGACGATGAGCGCTTGCTGGGCGCCCGTCCCCGGCAGCAGGATGGCGAACTCCTCGCCCCCGTAGCGGCACGGGATATCCATAGCCCGCACCGACGCCCGGATGACGCTTGCCAGCTCGGCCAGGACCTGGTCGCCCACGAGATGGCCGCACGCGTCGTTCAGCGCCTTGAAGTGGTCGATGTCCAGCAACAGCAGGCTCAGTGGGTGGTGCTGGCGTGCCGCCTGGGCCAGCTCCTCCTGCAACCGCAACTGGAGATAACGGTGATTGTAGAGCCCGGTCAGGAAGTCGGTGATGGCGTCCCGGCTGGCCGCCTCCCAACGGCGCTCGAGCTCCGCGTAGAGCCGGCGGTTCTCCTCGGCCGCGCGCTCCAGGCCGGCCGCCATCTGGTCGAGCGCGGAAGCCAGGTGCCCAACCTCGTCCCCGCGGCGAACGCCGCTCCGCACGTGGAGCGCACCCCGCTCCAGCTCCCCTGCCAGCCAGTGAAGCTGGCGGATGGGGCGGAGCAGCAGCAGCTCCAGCTCCCAGAAGAAGACGCCCACCAGGACCAGGATGCTGATCACGGCGATTTGCACCGTCCGGCCCAGCATGTCCTCGAGCGCTCGCCGCACGTCGCCGGTGTCGGTCTCCAGCAGCAGCGCCGCGCCTGGCAGCCCCTTGCTGGACAGCGCAGCCAGGAAGTAGTGAACCTGGTCCCCGCTGCCGGGGACCGGCAGCACCACCGGTGCCGCCAGAGGGCCGGCCGGCGCGCCGAGGTCCATCGCCTGCCACAGGTCCTCCTCGCGGCTGCCGGCCACCACGCGCCAGCGTCCTTCTTCCGGCACGACGATCGCCAGTCGGCGGATGTCCGGCCGGCCCTGGGCGATCGCGGCCAGGCGCTGCTGCGCCAGGGGCCCCCGCAGATCGGTGGCCTCCGGGAACAGGGTTTCCACCGCGTTCAGCACGGCGCGCGCGCTCTCGGCGTGCTCCGCGAGCAGGGTCGCCTGCACGGCCGTCGCCGAGACGTACAGCACGAGGCCCACGGCCAGCAGCAGCAGCGCCACCAGCGCGGCCAGCACCTTGGCGCGGATGCTCCATCTCCTGAGTGAGAGAACGTTAGGGAGCGATGTACGCAGCATGGAGACTCACCCCAAAGTGGCCGTACCCGACGAAGGTTACGGCTCCGAGTATGGTAAGCACCACCACGGACCTCGCCCAGCGCGGCCCAGACCAGCCTGCCCCGAGGTGCAGATGCAAGACGAACGCGCAACCCGCCCAGAACGCCAGCGACCACGTCTCCACCGGATCCCAGCTCCAGAAGGCCCCCCAGGCCGCGCTGGCCCAGAGCGAGCCGGAGAGGAGGACGACGCTCATCAGAAAGAAGGTGTAGGCCAGCAGTCGGTGGGAGAGTAGCTCCAGCGTCCAGAGTCGACAGTCGACCGTCGACAGTCGGAAGTCCAGGGTGGGGACGCTGGACTGTCGACTGTCGACTGTCGACGGTCGACTTCGAACCAGGCTGAGCAGGCTGGCGGTGCCGCTGGCCACGGCCGCGGCCAGGGCCAGCTTGGCTACACTGACGTGGATCGTGAGCCAGGGGCTGCGCAAGGCCGGGGACGGATAGGTCGGCGCCGCCGGGGACAGCAGGGCGAGCCCGAGCAGCAGGAAGGCCACCGGCGCCACCACCACGCTCCCGGGCCGCAGGGCGTGTACGCGCCACTGGAGCACCAGGTAGAGCAACACTACGACCAGGGCGTGGGAGGAGAAGGCCTCGTACCGCCCCAGGTAGGGCGCGTGTCCGGTGCCGAGCCAGCGCAGGCCGAGCGCCGCGGCATGGGCCAGGGCGCCCAGGCTCAGGAGTCCGAGGGCGAGCGAGAGGATTTTGGATTTTGGATTTTGGATTTTGGATTGAGGGGCAAGGAATACGGCCAGGCCAGCCACCAGGGTGGCCAGGGCATAGTTGACGACCGCGAGCCAGTGGGCGGTGACTTCGAGCTCAGCCATGGCGCGGTCCCGAGTGCTGAGTGCTGAGTGCTGAGTGCTGAGTCCTGAGCCCTGAGTCCACCATCGCGACTCCAGCACGGTAGCGCGGGGGCTTGTCCCCCGCCCCGGCGCGTGCAGGCTCCGGTGGCGGGGGCGGGGGACAAGCCCCCGCGCTACGCCTCTCGGCCCCCGCGCTACGCCCCTCGGCCCCCGCGCTACGATTCCAGGCGCGGCGCCCAGCGGGCTTCGGCAACAGCGTCGCCAGCGCCAGCCCTGCCAGCCCGACCCAGAAGGCGCCGAAGGCCCAGGGCAGGAAGGGGTCGCGCACGATGGCCACGCTGGTCCACGCCTCGAGGGCCGCGAAGCGCAGGCGCAACCCGCCGACGGTAGTGGCCTCGCCGAGCCGCAACGAACTGGGAGCAGGCTGTGCCCCAGGTTGGGCTGCCGCCCTGAAGGGCGGGCCTCCGGGAACGGCCCCAGGCCCGCCCTTCAGGGCGGCAGCCTGGCTCGTGGCAGCCTGGCTCGTGGCAGCCTCGGGCCCGCCCTGCACGGCGGTGGCCTGGCCATCTCCCAGCGGGCGCAACGTGAGCACCGCGGCGTCGGACTGGCCAGGCGCAGCCCGCTCCAGGATAGCCGCCAGGCGGACCGGCGTCTGCGGCACGGCGAAGGTCAGCTCGGCCGTCCCGTCGCCGGGCCAGGTGGGGAAGTGGACCCACCCGCCGCGGCGGCTCCCGCTCGCCTCCTCGACCGCCAGCAGCACCGCCGGCCCGGCCCCCGAGCCCAGCAGAATGTCGAGGCCCTCCACGGCCAGGGCCTGGCTGCGCTGCACCTCGCCCCGAGCGAGCAGTTTTCCCTCGCGCAGCACGGAGAGGGTCGCCGCCTGCTCCTTGAGCGAGCCGTCCGGCCAGGCCTCCAGGCGGAGGTCGTCCAGGCGGACCGCCAGCCCGCTGGCTGGAGGCGTCCACGGCCCGGCCCTGGTGGTGAGGTAGCGCTCTGGCGCGTCCACGACGCTCTGGCCGGGCGCCAGCTCGACCTGTCCGGTGAAGCGCATGGCCGAGCTCAGGCTCACGGCGCCCAGCCCGACCAGCAGGGAGGCGTGGAAGACCACCGAGCCCAGGCGCGCCAGGCGGGCCCGGGACAGGCTGGGGCGGCCGCGGCCCAGGGCCACCAGGCGGCGCGCCGTACACCGGCCCAGGCTGGCCATCAGCAGCGCCGCCACGGCCGGCAGCCAGGGCGCGTGCGCGGAGGCGGTCAGGCCAGCCGCCTCCAGCCAGAAACTCACTGGCGCAAAGCTCTGCCGCCAGCGCGCATACGCCAATGGCGGCGTCGTGCCCTGCTGGGGGACCACCGCCCCGAGCAGCAGCAGGGCGGCCAGCACGCCCAGCAGCGCCAGCGCCAGGCGATGCTCGGCGGCGCGATTTTGGATTTTGGATTTTGGATTCTGGATTGAGGGGCGAGGGGCGCGCCATGCGCCTGGGAGCGCAGGCATCCTGCCTGCGCGGGACCTGTGCAGGCAGGATGCCTGCGCTCCCAGGGCGACCTCCCGTTGGTCCAGCGTGGCTGGCGGTCGCATGGCGCGGCTCCTTCCTTACCGCCCGCCCGCCGAAGCCTGCGCCGCGCTCGGCGCGGCCTGGGATTCGCCGGCGCCGCCCGTCTGCGCCAGGAACTCGCGCGCCTTGCGGCCCAGTTCACCGTCGCCGTCGAGCTGCACCACCTTCTCCCAGGAGGCCCGGGCAGCCGTCAGGTCCGCCTGGGACCCGTGGCTCATCATGAGCGCGTAGTTGAAGTGGGCGTCGGTGCTCTTGGGATTCAGCTCGATCGCTCGCTTGAGCTCGCGCTGGGCCATGTTGGGCATCCCCTGATAGAAGAGGGCCAGTCCGAGGCCCACCCGGAAGTGAGCATTGTCCGGCTCCACGTCCACAGCCTGATAGTAGAGATCGGCTGCCTGGGCGAAGCGTCGCCCCTTGTAGAGCCAGTCGGCGATCGCGGCCATCGTGCTCGTGTCGCGCGGGTTCTCGGCCAGACGCTGCTGCGCTTGCTGTACCCACTCCGGCGGGCCCACCGGCTGCTGCGCCGTAGGCTGGACCGGCGCGGCCGCCGCGACGGCCGTCGCTGCCGCCCGGTCGGCCGGCGGCAGACCCGACCCGCCGGCGAGGCCGTTGACGACGGCCACGCCGGCCACCAGCACTGCCCCCAGGATGATGACGCGTTTTACGATCGGATTCATGTGTGTGCCTCCCTTTCCTACTTGCAGTTGCTCATGGCCGTGCCACAACTATCGAAGGTCCAGTTTCCGCTCTGCTGCCAGGTGTCGATGGTCGTCAGGCCGCCGGCATACGGGCGATTGATGTAAGGCGCGCCATCGCCGGTGTAGCCGATCAGGTGGTCCCGCTGCCAGCCGTGCGGGACCGCGATGTGGCAGTCCATGCACGCGATGGGTGCGTTGCCGTAGGCCTTGTTTTGCCCGCCGACCATCACCGCGTGCAGGTTCTTGCCCCCGCCGGAGAACCCCGTGCGCTGGTCCCAGGGAGGGCCAGTATTGCTCCGGTTGGCGTAGACGTTGATGTCGTGGCACTTGAAGCACAGGGCATCGGTAGAGCCCACGCCGGTGCTGCGGCTCCAGGTGCCGCGCAGGATGAACGGGTTGCTGGAGCCGTGCGGCCCCTTGGGCTTCGGGTATCGGGCGTCGGCCGGATCGTTGGTCTCGCTCCCGTGGCAGTCGGAGCACACCAGCCGGCTGCTCGGCGAGAGGCCATTCAGCAGTGAGGTGGCGTAGGAGGTGCCGCTCGCGAGCTGGAACGGGTTCTTCCCCTGGGCTGCCACCGGGTGGTAGGCGGGGTTGTTCGGGTTGAACTCCACCGACTGGTCGGTCTCCGGGAACCCGCCACTGGGGCTCGAGGGCGGGCTGTTCCCGAAGGCCCAGGAGGAGTGGCACTTGAAGCACAGCTCGTACTGGTAGGTGACGCGGCCGGTGACGTCGTAGGTGGGTGTCGTCCACGCCGACCCCGACCAGGTGGCCGACACGCCCCATATCCCCTGTTGTGGCCCGGCGGCGAAGTTCTGCCCGAAGGCGTGGGAGACGGCCGCGGCCTCGTGCGGGTTGTGGCAGTCCTCGCACTCCACGTGGCGATTGGCCCCCCTGAAGGTGGCCCCATCCCGGGCCTCGCCCGTACGGTGGACGAATTCGGTCTGGGCGATCGGCATCCTGGAGGTTTTCTGGAACTCAGCACGGATGTTGGGCGCGGTAGTGCCGTCGTGGCAGGTGTAGCAGGTCTGCTCCTCCGGCCAGGCCTTGCGCAGCGACTCCTTCCCCCCGGCCGTATGGGCGCGATGGCAGGCTGCGCAGGCCGAGGTGTCCGGCCCGTAGGGCTGGTTGAAGTTATGGGCCGGGGGCTGCGAGGTCGGCGTCGGGCCGGGTGGCGTCGCGGTCGCCAGAACGGTTGCCGTCGCGGTCGACGTGGGTGTGGGGCCGCCCGGCGTGGGGGTGATCGTGGGGG
>JACQUR010000464.1 GCA_016210245.1 Chloroflexota bacterium | reverse complement strand
GCTGGTGGGCGAGCACCGCGGCCGGCGCCTGGCCTCGTCGCTCGAGTTCGCCGACTACCGCCCGTACACCCCGGGCGACGACTTCCGCCGCATCGACTGGAACGCCTACGCGCGCCTGGACAACCTGCTGGTCAAGATCCCCGAGGCGCGCGAGGACGTGACCATCCACCTGCTCCTGGACGTCAGCCGCTCTATGGCCTGGGGTGAGCCGTCGAAGCTCGACTACGCCCGCCAGGTGTGCGCCGGGCTGGGCTACATGGCCCTGTGCCGCCTGGACGCCGTCCGCGTGGGCGCCCTCGGCGCCACCGTTGCCGCCCGCTCCCCGCTGTTCCGCGGTAAGGCCCAGACGAGCCAGCTCTTCCGCTTCCTCCAGCGCTTGCCCGTGGCCGGGCAGACCGACCTGAATGCGGCCCTGCGCGGATACGTCGACCGCCGCCACCCCACCGACGTGGCGATCCTGGTGAGCGACCTGCTCAGCCCGAGCGGGTACGAGCCCGGCCTGGACCGCCTGCTCCACGCCGGGCTGCGGGTGGCGGTGATCCACCTGCTCGCCCCCGACGAGCTGGAGCCCGGCTACGCGGGCGACCTGCAACTGGTGGACGTGGAGACCGGCGCGCCGGTGGAGGTGAGCCTGGGCGCGGAGGCGCTGCGCCGCTACCAGCTCGAGCTGGCGAGCTGGCAGGAGGAGATCCGTGCCTGCTGCCGCTCCCGCGGCCTCGGCTACCACCAGGTGCGCACCGACCGGCCCATCGAGCAAACGCTGCTGGCCGACTTTCGGCGCGCGGGGTTGCTGCGGTGATCTTCCTTCAGCCGAACGCGCTGTTCCTGCTGCTGCTGCTGGTGCCGCTGGTGGTGTTGCTCCACCTCATCCGCTCGCGCTACCAGCGCCAGCGGGTTTCCAGCGTGCTCCTGTGGCGGCGGCTGCCGCGCGACTTCCAGGCCCACGCCACCTGGCGGCGGCCGATCTGGGACGTGCTGCTCTGGCTCCAGTTGCTGGCCGTCACCCTGTGTACGCTCGCCCTGGCGCGCCCCAGCCTGCCCACCGCCGAGGCGCGCCACCTGGCCCTGGTGCTGGATGGCTCGGCCAGCATGCAGGCCGCCGACGTCCCGCCCAGCCGCTTCGAGGCAGCGCGGCAGATCGCCCACGACCTGATCGACCGGCTGGGCCAGAACGACCTCGTCTCGCTGGTGCTGGCCGGCCCGCGCCCGCAACTGCTGGCCAGCGAGCGCCGCCGCGGCGCCCTGCTCGCCGCCCTGCAGGAAGCCCACCCGTCGGACGAAGCGGGCGACATGGCCACCGCCCTGGCCCTGGCCAGCTCGCTGGCCGCCGCCCAGCCAGGCCAGCGCACGGAGGTGGTCGCCATTACCGACGGCGCCTTCGATCTCGACCTCGACGCCCTGCCCGCCGCGGCCCGGTTCATCCAGGTGGGCGCCAGTGGGGACAACCGGGCTATCCGCGAGGTCAGCATCCGCCGCCCGCCCCGTGGCGGCACGACGCTCGCCGGCTTCGCCCGGCTGGCCAACACCGCGCCCGCGGAGGCGGAGGTGCGCCTGCAGGTGGTGGCCGATGGCCTGGTCATTCACAGCCGCACGGTGAAGCTGGCAGGGGGCGGCACCTCCGAAGCAGCCTTCCCCGTGCCGGAGGGCACCCGCAGGCTGGTCGTGGCGCTCGCGCCCGGCGACGCCCAGGTGGCCGACGACCGGGTGGAACTGGCGGCCCCGGCCAGCCATCCCCGGCGCGTGCTGGTGGTTTCCGAGTCGCCGGGGCTCTGGGAGCGAGTCTTGCGTGCGCTGCCAGACGTGGCCATCCAGAGCGTTGCCCCGGGCGCCTACCTGGTCCCGCCGCGCGACACGGTGGTGCTGCTGGACGCCTTCGTGCCCGAGCCGCTGCCGCCCAACGACCTGCTCGTGGTTAACCCGTCCAGCAGTCGACTGCTGGCGACGCTGGGCGAAGTGCGCCAGGTGCGGGTGCATGACTTCGACTCGGCCGACCCGCTGCTGCGCGGGGTGGACTTGAGCCCGGTGGCTGCCAGCCGCGGGGTAGTGGTCCAGCTCCCGCCCTGGGCCAGCGCCGCGGCCGACTTCGAGCCCGAGCCGCAGCGGAGCGCGCCGCTGCTGCTCCACGGCACCTGGCAGGGGCAGCGGGTGGTGGTCTTCGCCTTTGACCCCTACCTCTCCAACCTGCCCCAGTTGGCGGCCTTCCCCGTGTTGATGGCCAACACCATCAACTGGCTGACCCCCGGGCGGACGGACGAGGTCCAGGGCGGGCTGGAGGAGGAGACCGACATCCGCCCGCGCCCCCACCAGCCCATCCCGGCCGTGCGCGACCTGAAGGGCGGGCCGCTGCCAGAGCAGGAGCTGTGGCCCTGGATCGCCGCCCTCGGCCTGCTGGCGCTGGGCGCCGAGTGGTGGATGTACACACGACGGTTGTGAAGGGTGAAGGGTGAAGGGTGAAGGGCGATACGCTTCGCCCTTCACCCTTCACCCTTCACCCTTGTGGTTGGAGAGCTATGCCGATCGCATTGCAGGAACCCTGGGCGCTCCTCCTCCTGCCACTGGCTGTGGCGCTGCTGTGGTTTACTCGCCGCCGCGTGCGGGCGTTGCCCCCCTGGCGGCGCCGCGGCGCCGTGGGAGTGCGCCTGCTGCTCCTGGCCGCCTTCGTGGGTGCGGTGGCCCAGCCGCTGCTGCGCATGCCCGACGATCACCTGTCGGTCATCCTGGCCGTCGACGTGTCCGAGAGCCTCGCCCCGGAGGCGCAGGCCCAGGTGGCCGAGTGGTTGGCGCAGGCGCTCAAGGCCCGCGGGCCGCAGGACGTGGTCGGCGCGGTTGCCTTCGCCCGCGACGCCCACGTGATCCGGCCGCCCTCGAAGGAGGACTCGGAGGTGCTGCCGGCCACGGTCCACGTGGATGGCACCGATCTCTCCAAGGCGCTCCGCCTGGCGGCGGCGCTCCTGCAAGGTGAGGGCGCGCGGCGCATCGTGCTCATCTCTGACGGCTGGCCCACGGCTGGCGACGCGGAGCAGGTGCTGCCCCTGCTGGGCCAGATCCAGCTCCTGGTCCTGCCCGTGCCCAACGGCGCCCCCCGCCCCGAGGCGCTGGTCGAGCGGGTCGAGTTGCCCGGCTACGTGCGTGAGGGCGAGACCATCGACACCACCGTCGCGGTCGGGTCCACGGAGGAAACCGCGGCCGTGCTGCGGGTCCAGGTAGACGGCGAGCCGGCGTTCGAGCGCCTGGTGGAGTTGAAGCCCGGGCACAACACCTTCAGCCTGAGCCAGCGCGCGCTCGGCCCGGGGTTTCACCGCGTGGCCGCCACCATCCAGCCCGGGGTCGACTCCATCGCCAGCAACAACACCGCCGCGTCGTTCGTGGTGGTCAAGGGCCGGCCGCGGGTGCTGCTGCTGGAGGAGCGGCAGGGCGAGGCCCAGGCGCTGCGGGAGGTACTGGCCGCCTCGGGCATGGACGTGGAGGTCATGGCCCCCGCCCGGCTGCCCTCCCTGGACCGGCTGGAGCCCTACGACGCCATGGCCCTGGGCAACGTCTCGGCCACCAGCTTCAGCCTGGATCAGCTCAAGGTGATCAACGCCTACGTGGAGAGCCGGGGCCACGGGCTGGTGGTGGTGGGTGGGCCAACCAGCTACGCCCTGGGGAACTACGGCGGCACGCCCCTGGAGCAGGCGCTGCCGGTGTGGGCCAGCATCCCCACCAAGCGCGAGGGCGCGCGGATCGCGCTGCTGCTGATCATCGATCGCTCCGGCAGCATGGAACTCAAGAGCGATGGGGTGGCCAAGATCGAGATGGCCAAGGAGGCGGCTATCCTGGCCACCGAGGCGCTGCGCCCGGGCGACTTCCTGGGCATCCTGGCCTTCGACGTGCGCCCGCGCTGGGTGGTGCCGCTCCAGCCGCTCGACCCGGCTGCCTTGCAGGGCATCCAGACTCAGATCGCCCGCCTCGAGGCCGATGGCGGGACCGACATCTACACCGCCCTGCAGCGGGGCTACGAGGCGCTACGCACCGTGCGGGCCGACCTGCGCCACATCGTGCTGCTCTCGGACGGCCAGGGGTTCGAGGCCAAGTACGAGGAGCTGGCCAGCCAGATCCGGACGGCCGGCATCGGGGTCAGCACCATTGCCGTCGGGAGCGACGCGGACACGCAGTTGCTGGGCCGGCTGGCTCGCTGGGGTGAGGGCCGCTACTACTTCACCGAGCGGGTGCGCGACATTCCAAAGATCATGACCCGCGAGGCGGCCATCGCCAAACGCACCGCCCTGGTGGAGGGCCACATCCGCCCCCAGCTCATCAGCACCAGCCCGATCCTGCGCTCGATCGCCCCGGCCGACCTGCCGCCCCTGGGCGGCTATGTGGCCACTATCCCCAAGGACACCGCTCAGGTGGTGCTGGCCACCGACAGCGGCGAGCCGCTGCTGGCTCAGTGGTACTTCGGCCTGGGCCGGGTGGTGGTCTGGACGTCCGACCTGAGTCCCCGCTGGACGAGCGAGTGGCTGGCCTGGAAGGACAACCAGCGCTTCTGGGACCAGGCGGTCCGCTGGGCCATGCCCAGCCCGGCCAATCGCGACCTGAGCCTGGAGGTCAGCCGCGACGACGCGCGGGTAACGCTCCGCGCCGAGGCGCTGCGCGACGGGCAGTTCGCCAACCTGGCGGCCACGCGCGCCACCATCACCCTGCCGGATGGGCGCACGGCCCAGGTGCCGCTGCGCCAGACTGCGCCCGGGCGCTACGAGGCCCAGGTGCTGGCCGAGAGCCCGGGGGTGTACCAGGTGGACGTGGTCCAGTCCGACGACGGACGCGCGGCGCGCCAGGAAACCACCGGCTTCGTCGTGCGCGAGGCGGAGGAGCTGGCCAGCTTCGGCGCCAACGAGCGCCTGCTGCGCCGCCTGGCCAGCCAGACCGGCGGGCGGGTGATCCAGCGCCCGGAGGAAGCCTTTGCCCGCGACTTCAACCCGGTCGGCTTCCGCTGGGAGCCCCTGTGGTGGCGCCTGCTCCTGCTCGGCCTGCTGCTCCTGCCCCTCGACATCGCCGTCCGCCGCCTCCCCTGGCCGCCCACCCGGGCGCTGGCCTCGCTGCTGATCGTGAAGAATGCCAGGTGATCAATGATGATTCAACATTCAGCATTCTCTGGAGCCATCTATGCGTCCCAACCGGGTCAAGCAGCTCTTGCGGGAGGGGAAGCCGGCGGTCGGCACCTGGCTGACCCTGGGCAGCCCCCTGGCGGCCGAGCAACTCGCCCACCTGGGCTTCGACTGGCTGAACGTCGAGCAGGAGCACGCCGCCATCGACGCCACCCTCACCCTGTCGCTGCTCCAGGCCATCTGCACCACCGATACCGTGCCGCTGGTGCGCGTGCCCTGGAACGACCCGGCCTCCATCAAGCGGGCGCTGGACGCCGGCGCCTATGGGGTGGTGGTGCCGATGGTCAACACGGCCGAGGAT
>JACQUR010000463.1 GCA_016210245.1 Chloroflexota bacterium | reverse complement strand
GGCCTGGCCGAGAAGACGATCAAGCACTACATGACCAACATCCTGGCCAAGCTCCAGGTCCGCAGCCGGATCGAGGCGGCCCTGCTGGCCCACAAGGCCGGGCTCGGCCAGGAGCCCGGTGGTGGCTGAGTCGACCACGGAGACGAAGTTCGCCACGGAGGCACAGAGACACGGAGTTCTCTCCGAGTCTACAATGTGGAATCTCGAGCCTGGAATCTTCGTGTCTCCATGCGCCTTCGACCTGCGCCACGTCTCGGACGAGCGCCTGGCCCTCTTCTTCCGCGGCGTGGCCAACGAGCGTCCGGTGTACCTGGAGTACTTCCGCGCGCGCGGCATCGACCTTCGCCGCGAGCCGTTCGAGATCGAGGTGAGCGAGCTACAGGTCCAGAACGGCGGCAGCACTGGCCTCGTGGCCGACCGGGACGGCCGCGCGAGCGTGCCCGGCCTGTTTGCGGCCGGCGATGCCCAGGGCGGGGTGGGTGGCGGTGGGGCGATCGGCGCCACCATTGCCCTGGTGTTCGGCTGGCGCGCGGGCGCGGCAGCCGCGGCCGCAGCCCAGGAGCGGCCCAGCCCCAGCCCGCTGCCCGAGGAGGTCGCCTGCGCGTTCCAGCGCGTAGCACGGCCACTGGCCGTGGAGAGCGGCCTCAGTCCGGCCGCCCTGGAAACCAAGCTGGGCCAGGTCATGGCCGAGTACGTGGGCATGAGTCGGACCGAGCGGGGGCTGCGCGCGGCGCTGCGTCGCCTGGAGGCGCTGGCGGGCGCGACCACCGAGCTGGCCGCCGCCACCCCGCACGAGCTGATGAAGGCGCTCGAGGTTCAGAACCTGGTGGTGGTGAGCGACCTCATGGCCCGCGCGGCCCTCGAGCGCACCGAGAGCCGCTGGTGGCATCGGCGGGCCGACTTCCCGGAGCGCGACGACGCACGCTGGCGCGCACACCTCATCGTCGCGCACGAGGGCGACCGCGTGCGGCTGGCCACCCGCCCGATCGGCAGCCTGGCCAGAGGGGTGGTCTAACCCGTTGCCGCCGATCATCGAGCGTACCCGCTGCACCGACTGTCGGATCTGCTACCGCCTCTGTCCGGGCGACTGCTTCGGGCTGGACGAGGCGAAGCGGGTGTACGTGCGCTACCCCGACGAGTGCTGGCACTGCGGCGCGTGCGAGATCGAGTGCCCCCGGGATGCGATCCGTATTCCGCTGCCCTTCTTCATCAGCCTCGACCCCCGTGCAACCCCACCCAGAGGCTGGGTCTTCGGCCAGGGCGCGTCGGACCGCTTTCAGCGCCCCCGTCACGCCCTGCCGCCTACCTCCCCCCGGAGCCCTCAGCCATCAGGCTGATTGCCGAAAGCTGACCGCTCAGAGCGCCTTCCCAAACCGCAGAGACGGCGAGACGCAGAGTCCTGCACAAAGAAGGAATCTCTGCGTCTCTGCGGTGAGTTCTGAAAGGCGCTCCAAAGGCTGGCTCAGGTGAGCCCGGACCAGCGTTGGATGGCGACCATGAGCGCCAGGTTCGCCAGCACCACCACGAATACGACCACCATTTCGAGCCCTTCGCCAAGGACCAAGGGGCGCCTCCAGTATCCTGCAAGTAGTGCCGGAGTATCGTGCCCCGGGCCTACAGGTGTCAAGTTGCACGGGATGCCGAGCAGGCGCAGAGGGGCGAAAAAGCCCTCTGCGCCCCGGCGTCTCCACGGTGCGCGCTCACCGACGCGCTCAGTTATAGCAGACGTCCTCCTCGGAAACCTGGTGGGGCCTATCCCGCAGCAGGGCGGCCAGGTATGGCGCCAGTTCGTCCAGCGCCTCGACGACGCTGCCAATCACCGCCTGGAGCTGCTCGATCTTAGCCTGCGCATCGCAGTCCGGGCAGCGGAGCAGCCGCTCCATCTCCAGCCGCACCGCCTGATCGTGCAAGCCACGCCCACCGCACCTCGTGCCACGACGCTTGCTGCGCCGCATTGCCCCACCCCCTGCGCATGCTGCCCCCATTACAGCAGGAAACGCGGCCAGAAGGCAACCGCAGGGCAGTGCGGCAGACCTAGCCCGCGTCGGTGTAGCGCTCGGCCGCCCGGGTCAAGTGCCGCATGGCTTCATCCAGCGGCTGTACAACCGTCTCGACCTGCTTCGGCACTTCGCCGGGCGCGCTGTCCGCGAGCACCCTCGCCACGACGGGATAGCAGGCTTCGTCGGCCTGGTAGACCTGCCGGATGGCCTGCTTCAGGTCCTGGCTGCTCCGTGCGAACCGCCATTGCTCCTCCCACCAGAGCTTGAACGGACTGTCCATGTGCTCCCACAGCGCTCTGGCCCGCAGCAGGTCACTGGCCTCGGCGGCCTGGCCAATGGCCGAGTAGAGCGCGCGCCGACGACTGGCTCGATCGAGCAGCGGGCGCAGGTCCTGGACGCGGCGCTCGCGCTGTTCGCCCTTCTTCGACTCTTGCAGGGTGCTGACCATGTCGCTAACGAGGGCATGCGCCTTCCGGACTACGGCGGCGACCCGGCCCGCAAGCGCCGCGATGGCCTTCTTATGCACAGGCTCCCCCCCTGATCGTACAGTATGCATCGCCCATCTATACCTAACGACGGGATCCGTCAGCACGCACGGCCTGCCAGTTGCGAAAGGATTGCGGCCCTCTTGCGAAATCACCTCAACTGGCCCGCCAGCGCGGCCAGTTGAGGTACGAGCTGCTCGGCCAGTTGGCGGTCGATCTGCCCTTCACTCGCCATCCTCTGCACCTCCTTGAGCACATCCTGTACCGCCTCCCGGGCGTGCTTCCGCTCGCCCCTGGCCATTTCGCCCCTGGCCATTCCTTTCTAGCGGCAGGGCCCCTTGTCGGCAGCGGTCTGCGGCGATCCTGCAGGAGTTCTCGTCGATCTCGACGCCAATTGCCCGCCGCCCAAGTTGCTTGGCCACCAGGCAGGTCGTACCCGACCCCAGGAACGGGTCCAAGACGACATCCTCAACGAACGAGTAGAGCTTGATCAGTCGTCAGGGCAACTCTGGCGGGAACGGGGCAGGATGCCCGACCTTCGTTGGGTTCTCGCCAGGGAACTCCCACGTACCTAGCGTCCAGGCCAGGAACTCGTCACGTGCCGCCCTTGTTGCTGTCGAGCGGGATATTGATGCAGGCTCGGCCGCCAGATGCAGCCACCCGCAGCAACTCGCGGGCCCACAGCCTGACCCATTGCAGGTACCGCCCATAGGGCAGGTCGTCAGGGTAGGGCGCCCGGCAAGCTGTTTGACAGCAAGAGTGGCAGCCCCTACGATAGCGCGTACTCAGGATAGCTATCCTTGCGCGCCCCAGTCGGGTTGCTCGTAGCACGGCCGCAGCACTACCGGTCGGTCCGCGTGGCCGGTGCAGCTCGTCTCGGGGGCGGGCCATCGGCCGCAGCCTCAGCACTTCGCTGCGCCTCAACACAGACAGGAGAAGAGAAACGTGCGCACAGTCCTGGCGATAGGCGTCCTGACCTCACTCGCCCTGGCGGCGTGTACCCCGGCAGCTCCCCCCAGCCCGACCGCGGCGCCTCCCAAGCCAGCCGCAACCACGGCTCCGGCCAAGCCTGCCGCGACCGCTCCGGCGAAACCGGCCGAGAAGCCGACGGAGAAACCCGCCGCCAAGCCGACCGAGAAGCCGGCGGCCAAGGCCGCCGCGTTTGACGAGAAGGCCGTCGCCGACTTCTACCGGGGCAAGACCATCCGCATGGTGATCGGCTTCGCGCCAGGTGGCGCGACGGACACCAATGCGCGGATGGTCCAGAAGGTGCTGGGCAAGCACATCCCCGGGAATCCCACCGTCGTACCCGAGAACAAGCCGGGAGGGGGCGGCCTGCTGGTAGCCAACACTGTCTACAACTCGGAGCCCAAAGACGGCACCGTGATCGCGGC
>JACQUR010000033.1 GCA_016210245.1 Chloroflexota bacterium | reverse complement strand
CTCCGGGCGCCACGCGCGGTGAGCCATCACCTCGCTCTCCCCCGGTGCCAGGACTCAAAAACCAACAGAGTCAGGGCCGTCTGCCCCTACGTCCTCCACGCACCAGAACTGGGCGGACCCCGCTCAGTCCTGTCTTTGACTGGCGAGGACCGCTCTGGTATAGTTTTGGCTAGACGGAGGGATGGCCGAGCGGTTGAAGGCGGCTGTCTTGAAAACAGTTAGGTGCTGAGCCTCGTGGGTTCGAATCCCACTCCCTCCGCCGGCCGAGTGCTGTACCGAGTGCTGAGTTCCGAGTCCTGAGTCCTGAGCGGAGGTCCGGGCTCCCTACTCAGCACTCAGGACTCAGCACTTTGAACTGAATACACGGAGGAGTCGCATAGAGGTCGAGTGCGGCCGCCTGCTAAGCGGTTAGGGGGGCCTTAAACTTCCCTCGAGGGTTCGAATCCCTCCTCCTCCGCCCAAGAAGGCCTTCGAGCCGATGGCTCGGAGGCTTTTCTGTGCCCACTCCCCTTGTCCGCCACGGCGACCGAATGCTGTCAGGCACGTGGTCAGCCGCCCGCCACTGACAAACGCTAGGGCCTGCGAACGGGCAGTCCCGGCAGGTGCAGCGCCGCTACGACTCCAACGGAGCAGGCCAGGTTCGCCACTCCTCGTCGGCTTCTCGAGTACTGCGGAGCACAGTCTCCCAATCGGCCCGAGAAGGAACACCCTCACCGAGGGTCAGCGCATGGGGCGTATCGGAGGGATAGTAACCGCCACGGACGTTGATGACTGCCCTGGTAACGCAGGAGAGCGCCAACTGCAAAGGGTCCAGGAAGGCTTGGACGGCCTGGGCAGGGGTCCTACCGGCCAAAGGGGAGGAGCATGGCTACGCGCATCACCTCGGGCCGGTCTGGGTTTCCATCGAACTCGCCGGCATCCCACCTGCGGACGAATTCGCTTCCACTCATGCCGAGGTAGCGACGCGCCTGTCGGTCGAGCAGCGCTCGCGCCTCATCCGCAGTCAACTCATGGACTCGGCCGTTGACCGTAGCCGTCTGCCGATGCATGGCAGTTCACCTCCCCGCCCGTTGGGAGCACTATACCTGACCTGCGGTAGCGCACACCACACAGGAGCTTCAGGGACATTCCGCACCTTCCATGCCCCCAAGCCGAGCCCATCTGGCGGGCCCAGCACGAGCAGCCGTTCGTCCAAGGTATCGGCGAGGGCACGCTCAACCTGGAGAAGTTCGAGCACTGGGTCCGCCAGGACTACCTGTTTCTCAATCGAGTACTGCTGCCTGTTTGGCCTGGCCGCGGCGCGGGCGCCCGATCTGGCAACGCTGGCCCGCTTCGCCGACCTCCTGCAGGCCACCGCTAGGACGGAGATGGACATCCACCGCGCGCGTGCGCGGGACTTCGGCATCTCCGAGGCCGAACTGGAGCGCGAGCCGATGGCGCCCACCACCCGCGCCCACACCGACTTCCTGGTGCGCGTGGCGGCCGCCGGCGACTCGCCGAGCTGGCCGCGGCGCTCCTGCCGTGCATGTGGGGCTTCTCTGTTACGTTGCGTCAAGTACGCAGGGGTGAAGCGCACCCCTTCAAGTGTATGGCAGGCCCCGTTGTCGACCGCCTTGGAGTGCTCCTGGAGGTGACACCATGGCCCTTCCCAGTGTCGAGAATCGTAGGTTCTGGCTCGTCCTCCTCTACGAGGCGAGCAAAGCCGCTGGTGGCAAACTCCACCCCGCGGACGCCTATAGCCAACTGGTGCAGTACTTTCCGGAGATAACGCCGGCCGATCTCGCACTGAAGCTGCCCAGCGGGGAGAACCAGTGGCAGAATCGGGTACAGTGGGTTCGCGAACGAGTCACAAGTCGCGGCTTCATGACCCGAGGTTCGCCTGGCGTTTGGACCATCACGGACGCCGGGCGCCAGTGGCTGACAACGCACTGGTGCGGCCCGGACGCCGACTACAGCCAGGTCTCCCGCCCACCAAAGGTAGCGGCGGCCCCGCCGGGCAATGTGCGGCCGCAGGGTAGTCTGCCACCG
Source organism: Chloroflexota bacterium (assembly GCA_016210245.1). Classification (GTDB taxonomy): domain Bacteria; phylum Chloroflexota; class UBA6077; order UBA6077; family JACQUR01; genus JACQUR01. The sequence continues at coordinate 3,450 of JACQUR010000033.1, read as the reverse complement.
CAACAGCAGGCCCAGCCACCTGTGGTCCGCACGCCAGCAGCATCGCCGGGAGCACCACCCCTGGTTGCGCTTTCCGACCCTGTCCAGCAGTTGTGTCATCAACTCACACAGGCCCAGAGGGCGTCTCAGCATCCGGACCAGTTCGAGGCGGTCCTCGGGGAGGCCTTCCGGTTTCTTGGCTTCGAGGCGAAGCAACTCGGAGGGAGGGGCGACACAGACCTGCTGCTAACGGCGCCCATCGGGCCGGACGGCTATCAGGCTATCGTCGAGGCCAAGACGAGCAGCAGCGGTCGTCTCAGTCAGGGCCATATCAACTGGCCGGCGCTTCAGCAGCACCGGCAAGCGCACCAGGCTGACCACGCCATGGTCGTGGCGGAGGACTTCAGCGATGGCAACGTGCGGAGGTTTGCCCTGCAATTCAACCCGTCTGGGCCTGGGGCATCAACGACCGCGGCCAACTGGGCGACGGCAGCACAATGACTCGCCTTACCCCGGTCCAGGTCAGCGCGCTGAGCGGGGTGGTGGCCATCGCGGCGGGGTACGAGCACAGCCTGGCTCTGAAGAGCGACGGGACTATCTGGGCCTGGGGCGCGAACTGGGCAGGTCAACTGGGTGACGGCACTAGCACCGACCGCCTCACGCCGGTTCGGGTGAGCGGACTGGCCGGGGTGAGCACTATTGCAGCGGGCTACAACCATAGCCTGGCGTTCAAGCCCGACGGCACGGTCTGGGCCTGGGGCGACAACTGGGTTGGCCAACTGGGCGATGGCACTACTACAAGCCGCACTGTCCCCGTCCAAGTGAGCGGGCTGGGTGGCGTAATTGCCATCGCAGCGAATGCGTCCGACAGCCTGGCAGTCAAGGCCGATGGGACCGTGTGGGCCTGGGGCTACAACCGCTATGGTCAACTGGGGGACGGCACGTTCACCAATCGTAGCACTCCGGTTCAGGTGACTGGATTGGCTGGAGCGAGCACCATCGCAGTGGGCTACTACTACAGCCTGGCCTTGAAGGCGGACGGTACGGTCTGGGCCTGGGGCCAGAACAGTGCCGGCCAGGATGTCTGCGATAGCTCCCCATGCACCAGCACGCCGATGCAGGTAAGCGGGTTGACTGGGGTGACCGCCATCGCCGCGGGCGGCGGGCACAATCTGGCGCTGAAGACGGACGGCACGCTCTGGGCATGGGGCGGCAATGGCAACGGCCAATTGGGCGACGGCACGACCGAAGTGAGGGTCGACCCCGTTCCGGTGGCCAGCCTGAGCAGCGTGACTGCCCTCGCAGCAGGCGACTCTCACAGCCTTGCGGTGCAGACTACTGGTGCGACGGTGCCCAGCCCCACGCCCATCGGAACCCCAACGCTGGGCGCCGGCACAACGTCGAGCTTCGCCAAGCCCCCTGCACCTGCCAGCGCCCGACCGGCCCGGCCGTGAGCACCGCTGGCGCCCGCAAGCGTCCCCACGTATTCGTGCGCAGACCGCTACCAGCAGGGTGGGCAGTGGCGGTCGATGTGTCGGTGCCGTCATGCTGTTCCTCATGCACCCCGATGGCGACCTCGGGGCGTTGGCTGGATGGAGATACCAGACCACCCTGAAGCAGGGCCAGCAGTGCCGCCTCGTGGGTGACGGCAGCCTCCTACAAGGACGGAACCGTCGGTGGTCGAGCGAGTGCTACTCCGAACTCAACGTGGCGACCAGTCCCTCGTAGCAGAAGGCCCGGCCGGAGCCTGTGCTTTCCACAAAATGTGCGGTGGGCTCAGGCTCCGCCGGGCCGCTGTGGGTGCGTCTTGGCCGATGCGCTACGAGTTTGTGCCTGCCCTTCGCTCCCCACCCAGTGCCCGCTCCAAGGCCTCGGCGGCCTGGCGGTCCCGGCCAGGCTGGGCGTGTGAGTGGATCGTGGCCGTAATCCTCGGGGTAGCGTGGCCCAGGCGCTTACTCACGTTCGGCAGGGGCACTCCCTCCGCCAGGGCCAGGTGGGCGCTCAAGTGGCGCAACCCGTGGGGCGTCAGGCGGGGTAGCCGGAGGCGCTCGCATGCCGGGGGCAGGGCATGTTCCACCTCGCAGGCCAGCAGCGGCCCGCCCTGCAGGTTGGAGAACACCCGCCCCTGGTCCTGCCACTCCGGGCCAGCCTGGAGCCGAGCAGCGTCCTGCCGGGCCTTCTGCTGGCGCAGGGCGGCGTGGCCAGAGGGGCCGAGTGGTTGAAGGCGGCTGTCTTGAAAACAGTTAGGTGCTGAGCATCGAGGGTTCGAATTCCTCCTCCTCCGCCCACCCCTGGCCCCCGAGGTTTAGCCCTCGGGGGCCTTCTTCGTGGCCGCCTCGAGGGCACCCGCGGCCGCCACGGAGCCTCGAGGCGGAGCGGCGTTCGGCGCCTATGGGCACCGAACGCCGCCGTTGTGGTGCTCCTGCCCCCTTGCCCCGGTGGCGACGCCGGGGTTGTTGGCCGAGGCTGGCCCGTCGACCGGGTTCGGAGTCCCCCGCACGATATCGACGATGTCCGTAGCGTTCGGGGCCCCAAACGGGTCCGGAGGCTGGCCGATAGCCACCGGGTTGCCGGAGCAATCGTCTCCCGGGGACTTCGGGTCATTGTTAGCCGCGGCTCCCACCACGGAAACCAGCGCCAGGATCCATGCGAGCAGTACCGCCACCATGGTCCTGGAGAAGCGAGCATGCATCGCTCCCTCCGAAAGGTATCTACTCCGTCGGGCGGCCAGCCACTAGCCGCCTGGCCGCTCGCCGCGCACAGGAGCCCTGAGCACGCTGCATGCCTGTTCCGCAGTAGACTGGCAGCGCCTCAAGCGCAGGCAGTGGCACTTCTAGCAGTGGCACTTCTGAAGGAAGCCATTCATCCAGGCGCTGGCGTGCGCGGCGACCCAGTATGCTACAATCCGGGTCTCGATGATGGTCGTCGTCTCCCCCTGGCGTGCCCCTGGCTCCGGACGGCGCGCGCTGCTGCTCGGTGCTCTGGCGCTCGCCCTCAGCGGGTCTGTCCTGTTGCTCCCCCAGGAGTTCGAGCGGCTGGGCGAGCTGGGCTACGTGGGGGTCTTCCTGGTTACCCTCGTCGCCAGCGGTGGGCTGATCCTGCCGCTGCCGTACCTGGCAACGATCTTCGTGGCCGCGCGCAGCCTCGACCCGGTCGCCGTGGCGCTGGTAGCAGCCACGGCCGGCGCGCTGGGCGAGCTGACCGGCTGGGCCCTGGGCGCGTCCGGGCGCATGCTGGTCGAGGACCGAGGCTGGCTCAAGCGTCTGGCCGCCTGGCGGGGCCGGCGCGCCTTCCTGGCCATCGTGGTCGCCTCGGCCATCCCCAATCCGGCCTTCGACCTCATCGGCATGGCCGCCGGCGCCGTGGGTGTACCCGCCTGGCGCTTCACCCTGGCCACCTTCCTCGGCAAGTCGCTGCGCTTCCTCCTCATCGCCACCCTCGGCCACCAGTTCCTGGGGGATAGGGGTTAGG
>JACQUR010000461.1 GCA_016210245.1 Chloroflexota bacterium | reverse complement strand
GGCCGGAGGTCGATCGCGACCACGCGGGCATCGTACTCTCTCGCCAGGAGACAGGCGGTGTAGCCCGTGCCGCAGCCGATATCCAGGATCCTCTGGCCCGGTTTGATGCCGCAGCGAGCGAGCAGGTCGCGGGTCGCGTGGATGCCACCCGGGTGCTCGGTGATGCCGAAGCGCTCCCAGATATCGAAGACGTTGAAGCTGTTCAAATCTGGCGCAGCAGTCTCCCCAGCCCCGGCACACCGCCACCCATGCCGCCGGCCCGCAGCGCCCACCAGAGGATGGCCTGGTTGGTGCTGACCACGGGGCAGCCCAGGTCCTCCTCCAGCGTCTGGATGATCTCGAAGGTCCGGAAGTCCGTGGCCAGGATGGCGACCGCGTCGGCCTGGCGGACGTCGAGTTGGCGGGCGAGGCGGTAGGCGGCGATGGGCGGGTGCTCGCACACCGCGCGCACGTCGCCGGTGGCCAGGTTGGCCTGGTCGGCCACGGTCAGGCCCCAGGACTCGAAGTAGGCTGGCACCAGCTCGGCTACTGAGGGTGGGTACGGGGTGGCCAGCGCCACGCGCTGGGCGCCAAGGTGCCGTAGCGCCTCGACGATCGCCGTGGCGGCGCTCTGGAGCTTGACCGACGGGGCCACCGCCTGCAACTGCTCGCAGAAGTCCTGGTCCCAGGACCGCCCCTTGACCACGCTGGTGGACACGCAGGCGTAGACCGCCACGTCGACGTTCGTCTCGACCAGCTCGCGCAGGGCTCGCTCGGCGTTGCGCGCCATCGCGTGCAGGGTTTCGGGCGCCATCAGGGAGCTGCCTAGCAGCATCCGGCTGCCGTGGAACGAGACGCCCTCTGGCGCGACCCGATACAGCTCTGGCTCCATGACATTGTTGTTGGCCGGCATCACCAGCCCAACGCGAACACGCCAGCCGTACATTGCGACCTCCGGGTAATGCGTAAAACGTAAAACGTAATGCGTAAAACGTAAAACGTAATGCGTAAGACGTGGTGCGTAATGCATGGCGGCGGCCGCCGTTACGCATTACGCATTACGTTTTACGCATTACGTTTTACGTTTTACGCATTACGCACCGCGCCCAGCGGCGACCGCGCGCAGGATCTCCTCGCGGTAGGTCCGCTCCACCTCGGCCAGGTGGTCGATGATCTGCTCGACCGACCAGTCGCCCTCCTGCGGGCCGGTCTGGGTGAACTGCTCGTCGGGGAGGGTCAGCGCCAGCCCCTCGAACTCTCCCAGGAGCGCCTGCGCCTTCATGAGCAGTATCTGCGGCTCGGTCGACGCCCGCCCGCGGTCGCGCAGCAACTTCTGCGCGTGCTGGAGGTGGTCCAGCAGGTGCAGGCTGAAGGCGCGCAGCATGAAGTTCACGGTGCGGTCGGTCCTGGCCCACCTGGCCGGGTAGCGGCAATCCGACTCGCTCAACGACGACAGCGCCTGGAGCGTCTGGTCGCGCTCGGCGCGCAGCTTGGCCACGCTCGCCTGGGCTCGCTCGCCCATGGGTGCCTCCCTGAGTCAATAAGGATAGGGGGATTGTATGCGATCCGTTCTCGAAGGTGATAGCATCCACCCTTCGGGAGGCGCTTGGTGCAGATGGATCAGGCGCGGGCTCAGGGGAAGAGTATGAGCCTGACGGCTGGGGTGGCGCGGCTCTGGAGTCCAACCTTCACCCTGCTCTGCGGGTCGATGTTGCTGGGCTACGCAGGCTCGGCGTTGCTGGTCCCGGCCGTGCCGCTGTACATCAATGCGCTGGGCGGCTCGGCCGCTGTCATCGGGCTGGTGCTGGCCGCGTACAGCCTGGCCAGTCTGGCCTCTCGTCCGCTGGTCGGGCGCTGGTCGGATACCTGGAGTCCGTCGGGAGTACACGGCGTGGGCGCGCTCGTCCTGGCGGGTGCAGCATTCGGCCACCTGATCCCGCTCATCCCCGTGCTGGCGCTGGTCGGGGCGGTGCGTGGACTTGGCTGGGGGGCTTTGAACACGGGCGCCTACACGCTGCTGGCCGACGTAGCGCCGGCCACGCGTCGGGCTGAGGCTTCCGCCTACTTCAACCTGTTCCAGACCGTGCCCCACACCCTCGTCCCCGCCGTGGCGGTCTGGCTCATCGGCGTTCCCGGGGCGGGCTTCGGCGCGACGTTCCTGCTCGCAGGTACCCTGCCGCTGCTGGCGGCCGGCGTGGCCGCGGCTCTCTCGCGCCGCATGGCTCGGCCAGAGCGGCGCCCGATTGAGCGGCCAGCAGGCGCACGCGGCCTCCTGCGGGCGTTCGCCATCTCGGACCGGGTCGTCTTGCTGGCGACCGCGCTCTCGGCGTGCGCGGCCATGACCTTCCCCCCGGTCGTGGCGTTCCTGCCACTGGCTGCCCAGGCGCGGGGGATCGAGGGGGTGGAGTGGTACTACGTGGCCAACGCGGCCGCTGGCATCTCGTCGCGCCTGTTCCTGGGTCGCCTGGCCGACCGCGTCGGCCACGCGGTGACCAACGCGGTGGCCTTCCTGCTCTGCCTGGCGGGCCTGTTGCTGCTCCTGGTGGCCCCCAACCTCGCCCTGCTCGCGCTGGGCGGCGCGGTCTTCGCGCTCGGCCTGGCCGGCACGCTCACCAGCACACTGGCGCTGGTGATCGAGCGGGCCGATCCGCGGCACCGGGGCGCAGCGATGGGCACGTACACCGCCTCCTTCCCTGTTGGCCAGAGCATCGGCGCGGCGCTGTCCGGGTTGGCGATCGAAGTGGACGGCTACGGCGCCATGTACCTGGGCGCCATGGCCGTCGCCGCGATGGCGGTGCTGATCACGGTGGCCAACTGGCGGGCGCTCGGCAGCGAGCAGCGAGGAGCGAGGAGGACTGAGCCATAGTGTACTCAGTCCTCCTCGCTCCTCGCTGCCGACGGCTACTGGCGGAACGCTCAGTGTGCTAAGATAGGCGCTATGAAGAAACGTATTCTGCTCTCTGCCATTGCCGTCGGTGTTGGCATCGCCGCCTGGCTGCGCTTGCGGGGCGGCCAGCAGGCCGAGTCGGAAACCGCGGTGGTCGAGCCGCCGGCTCCGTTGGGGCAACTGGGCGGTGAGGTCGACTCGGAGTTGCTGGCGATTCTGGCTTGCCCGCTGGACAAAGCGCCAGTTGCGCGCGAGGGCGACTACATCGTGTGCTCCCAGTGTGGGCGGCGCTACCCGATCCGCGACGGCATCCCGGTCATGCTGATCGAGGAAGCCCTCCTGCCCGAGAGCGCACCTGGCGCCGAAGGACAGCCAGCCCCGGCGATCGCGGGCGAGGCCGCCGCGGCGGAGCCGCCAGCGCAGGTCGAGACCGAGACCGCCTGACCCGCGCCCACCCGGGGGCGTAGGCACCGTGTAGGGACACGGCGTGCCGTGTCCCTACACGGTGCCTACGCTCAACCGATCGCTGCCAATCGAACTGCTCAGAGTAGGCGGCAATCCCGCGCCTCGAGAGCGATATCCGCCCAGCCCCAGTCGTGCTCGCCCTCTCCAGCCCTGGCTCCTCCGAGATGAGGCACAGACGCTGCACTCGTGGCGCCGAGTCGACCGGCTCACTCATCCCAAGGAGGAGAGGACGGATATGCGAGCCAGCATGGTGGCGGCCGCCCTGGTGGTGGTCGCCAGCCTGGCGCCGGTCGCCCCGACGTTTGCCAGGCAAGAGAGCGTGGGAGCGCCGCTCAGCAGCGCGCTGAGTGGGCTCCAGCAGGCCACAGACGCTATCACCGCAGCCCAGCAGGCCAGCACCCCGGCGGCCAAGCGCCAGCGCGCCCAGCAGGCCATCGCCATTCTCGAGGGCGCCGCGGGCAACCTGGCCGCAGTCCTGGGCCAGAGCACGACCGACTTCGTCCGCTCGCGGGCCCAGGCCACCCTGGACCAGCTCAACGAGGGGCTGGCGGACTTGCGCGAGGGGACTGCCGGCTCGGATGCGACCCTGGACAGCAAGCTCAACGAGGCGCTGGCGCAGATCCAGGAGGCCATTGGTGAGTTGAAACCCGCGGTCGAAGTGGCTGGCGTGGCCGCCGCAGCCCCGCCCGTGCCCGAGGTTGTCCGCCCGAGCATATTGCCGGTGACGGGCGAGCCAGCCGCCCCCGCGTCTGCGTGGCAGGCGGCACTCCTGCTGCTGAGCCTGACCTTCATCACCGCCGGGCTCAGGCTACGCCGGCTCTGAGAGGTGTGTAGTGCGGGGGCTTGTCCCCCGCCCGCGCCCCGCGAGTGGGGGAGAAGCCCCCACGATACACACCTCACGCCAGGCAGGCCACTGACCTTCAGCCGTCACGCCCGGTCAGCCCCGCCACGCTGCCCAGGCCAGGCTGAGCCAGCCGAGCAGAAAGGCCAGCCCACCGAAGGGGGTGATGGCGCCCAGCCAGCGCAGGCCGGTGAGGCTGAGCAGGTACAGGCTGCCGGAGAAGAGGAGGGTGCCGGCCAGGAACAGCCAGCCCGCCCAAACGATGAAAGCCTGGGCAGGTTGGGCTGGAGTTGCCCTGACCGCCCAGGCGACAGCCAGCAAGCCGAGCGCGTGGTAGAAGTGGTAGCGGGCGGCGGTCTCGAAGGTGTCGAGCAGCTCGGGCGCCAACCGCGCCCGCAAGCCGTGAGCGCCGAAGGCGCCCGCGGCGACCGCCAGGAATGCCAGGAGCGATCCGAGCACGAAGAAGAAACGGTCCATAGCTCCATAGTACGCCAACGCACCCGCCCTCGCACGCTCGCCAGGGTTGGCCAGTCCTGCGTACCTGCGTAGCGCGGGTGAGACCAGCCTCTGTGCCGGCGGTCACTGAGCCGTAGGGGGCGACGGCCCTGTCGCCCCGCCGCCCTCCCTCGTAGGGGGCGACGGCCCTGTCGCCCCGCCGCCCTCCCTCGTAGGG
>JACQUR010000460.1 GCA_016210245.1 Chloroflexota bacterium | reverse complement strand
GGCCACGTCAATCCAAAATCTAAAATCTAAAATCTAAAATCTAAAATCTAAAATCTAAAATCGGGAGAGAATCATGGCACGGGTCGGTTATGCCCTGGGGTACGGCAAGTTCACCAACGCGCGCGAGATCGCAGAGTTGATGGCGCAGGCGGAGGGGCGCGGGTTCGAGATGGCCTTCTTCTCGGAAACCATCGAGCTGATGCGCGATTCGGTCACCTGCCTGGCGGCCATCGGCATGTCTACCAAGAAGATGATCCTGGGCTCGACCCAGATCGTTCGCCTGCGCACCCCGATCGTCATGGCCCAGTCGCTGGCCAGCCTGGACGAGCTGACGGGCGGGCGCATGACCCTCGCCCCGGGCGCCTGCACCGCCAGCCATGCCCGGGTCCACGGCCTCGACCAGACCGTCAATCCCGCGCGCTCGCTCAAGGAGTGGATCGAGTCCATGCGGCTGGTCCTCACCGGCGAGAAGGTCTCCTACAATGGCGAGTACGTGCAGTTCAACAACGTCGGCCTGGGCTGGAAACCGATCCGTCCCAGCGTCCCGCTCTACGTGCCGGCTACCAGCGCCACCGGCCTGCGCCTGGCCGGCACGGTGGGCGATGGGGTGGTCCTGAACGCCGTGTGCTCTCCGGAGTACACCGTCAACGCCCTCAAGATCGTGCGCGCGGCGGCGGAGAAGGCGGGCAAGGACTGGTCAAAGTTCGAGGTCGCCCAGATCATCAACGTCTCGGTGGAGGACGACCACAAGGCAGCGCTGGACGCGATCCGCTGGGAGGTGGCCACCAAGCTCGACCCGGTCCAGATCCCCTTCATCGTCGAGCCGAAGCTTCGGGTGGGCGAGCCCTACTTCCGGCGGGAAGACGTGCCGATGTTCGAGGAGGCCTGGAAGCGGGGCGGCATGGAGGCGCTGATCAAGGTCGTGCCCGATTCCTACGTCGAGGGCATGACCGCCAGCGGCACACCCGACGAGGTGATCAAGCGGGTCCAGCAGTACCGCGACGCCGGGGTCAGGGTCCCCCTGCTGCGCCCAGCCGCGGCCCATCAGACCCAGCGCGTGCTGGAGATGTTCACACAGAAGTAGAGAAGGTGCTTCCCTGGTCGGGACGGACCTGCGGGGCCGTCCCGACCAGGGAAGCACCGCGCGCGGCAAGCTGCCTCAGCAGCGACCGGAGGGCAGGCACTCCTTCGGACGAAGCAAGGAACTGCCGAACGCCAGCGCCAGGCGGCTCAGCAGGGCTGGGCTCGTGGCCATACGCAACAGGTCGCGGTAGGAGTACGCGCCCGTAAACATCCCCCACAGGATGCGCGCGTGCAGCTCGCTCGCGCCCTGATGGTGCTGAGCGCTGGTGGCCAGGCGGTAGTGCGCTCTAGGCATCACCCCGAAGCGCTTGAGCGCCGGCACTTCCAGGAACAGCAGCCGCCCTATGCGGTTGTCGCGGTCGATCCCGCGGCAGAGAGGCAGGTAGTGCGTCTCGAAGTCGTCTCTGGTGCAGCCGCGGTAGACGGCGGTCCAGGCGGCTCGCTGCGCCGTCGCCAGCGCTGAGCCGATCCCGTTCTTGTACAGCCGGGTGGCGCTGGCATCGCCGACGGCCACGAAGCCCTCATCGGCGATGCTCGTGGCCAGGCCCACCGAGATGCTGGGCAGGCAGCCGCAGGCCGGGCGTGCCTGGGCGCCCAGCACGGCTCGCACCTCCTCCAGGGCCAGGAACTGGCGCAGGCTGCGCATCTGGCTGCGCGCTCTGAGCAGCGAGACGGTGACGAAGGGGCCTTTGGGGATGAGGATGCCGTAGGTGGCGATGCAGTCCGGAGGCAAGAAGATGTGGACCGAGCCGCCGAGCCGGCGCTGGACCTCGTCCTGGCCGAGATACAGCTCGGTCTGGCACATCGCCCCGGCCGGTGGGGGCCGGTAGGCAAAGCCTCCCAGGCACAGGGAGTGGCCGTTGACGCCGCTCGCCAGCACGACCAGGTCGTAGCGCTCGCTCTCGCCCCCGCTCTCGACCTCGACCATCGGGCCACGCCGAACGGCCTGGACGAAGCCCCGGCGCAGCCTGGCCCCGCGCGCCACCGCCTGCTCCAGCAGCAGCTCGTCGAAGGACACCAGGCCGGGGGGGTGGCCATAGCGGGGCCCGGCGCCTCGATAGACGCTCACGATCTCGGCCCGCGGGTCGGGCTGGGTGGCATCCAGGCTGCCGGCCGAGGTGTGGAGCGAGTAGGTGCTGATGCGGCTGAGGATCAGCTCTGGCGGGACGGTGAGCCCGAGTCCACCGAACTGGCTCAAGACCGAGGCGGGGATGATGCCGGCGCACATGTTGCAGCCGGCCTGGCCAAACTGGCGGAAGTCCTTGCCTTCGTAGAGGGTGATGGCCAGGTCTCGCCCGGCCAGGGCGGCGTACTTGAGGGCGTAGAGCGCGAAGAAGCTGCCGGCCGGGCCTCCCCCGACAACGGCGACGCGGAGCGAAGCTGGCGTTGCCCCGCTCACGGCGAACCTCCATCGCCCCAATCCGAGCCGGAGCTTGCTCCGTCTGCTCCTGCGCTCGCTGTGTCCTGACGAACCCCCGCGACGCTCTCTCTGGGCGCGGGCGGCCACCCGTGCCCAGAGAGCCACACTCTGGCTTCTACTCCAGCACTTCTATTGCCAGCCGGTAGGTCGGCAGCCCGTATCCCAGCCCCAGGCCGGGGAAGTCCTGGGCCGCGGTCAGGACGGGCGCCCGGTACCACGGGAACGCGTCTTTGCCGGCGTAGACCATCGGGTAGAGATCGATGAGGTGGGTACCCGGGCCTCCTGTGGCCACCAGATTGACGGTGACGTCGCCGTTGCTGTTGAAGCCACAGGCGTAGCCGATCTCGGCATTGTCGTAGGTCACGGCCACGCCGTTGTCCAGCTCCGTCCAGCCCACGCCCTTGATCTGGACCGTGAACGGCTCACCGGCCTTGACGCGCTTCGGGCTCACGCTCACCAGGTTCTGCTTGACGTAGTACGGGACCTCCGCCAACACCTCGCCACGCGCCACCAGCTTCACCACGTGCCAGCCCCCCAGGTCGTCGGGGATCTGGAAGGGAGCTGCCAGCGACCCGTCGGCGCCCACGATGGCCCTGGCGAGCGGCAGCTCCTGCATACTCCACCCGCTGGGGCTCATGCGGTTGCCCCGGGCGGTCACAAAGAAGAGCTCCGCCTCGGCGTTGGGCGGCAGGCCGCCGGCCCGCAGGGTGGCCTGAGAGAGGATCGGGCCGGAGGCGGGCTCGATCGCGGCCGATAGGCCCGACGTCGACGGCCTACCACTCGCGGTCGTCCTGGGCGCCCCGTCGTCGAGTTGGGCGACCAGGCGGCCGGCCGGCCACTCGATGGTATCGGCCGGCGGCCCCGCGTCCCTGGTGACGGTGAAGTTGAAGCGGAACTCCTGCTTGGTGGGGGTGTGGGCATACAGGTAGGCCTGGGGCGACTGCTGGGTGTTCAGATAGGTGGTTGCGGCCCCCTGGTTGATCTGGAGGACGTGCTGGCCCACGGGCCCAGCAGCGCGGACCTGGAACACGGCGGTGCCTCTGGTAGTGACCCCCGTGAGGACTCCCACGTACTTGTTGTCGTAGCGCAGCACCAGGGTGTGCTCGTAGGGCTTGACCCCCAGACCCGTCATGCTGATCGTGATGGGGGTTCCCACCGGTCCCTCGGAGGGCGTGATGGTGGCGGTGCGCAGGATGCGGAAGCCTCCCCTGGCCACATCCTGGCCGTCCACGACGGCGTACACGTCGTGGGGCTCCCCGTAATCCTCCGGAACAGTGAAGGTTTCGGCCACCCGGCCCTGGGCATCCGCGACGGCTCGGCCCAGTGGCACGCGCTGCTCTGCGAACCTGCGCTCCTGGAACTGGACGTTCTCGGGGCTCACCCTGGCCAGGTAGCTGCCTTCCCAGGTCGCCCACTGGAACTGGATCTGCTTCCCGGGCGGCAGTCCCTCGCCGCTGACGCTGAAGCTCGTGCCGCCCGGGCCGATCTCTGGGCTGAGCTTGAGCAGCTTCTGCGGGGCGAGCGGCCCAACCTGCGCGCCCGAAGGCGCAGCCGGAGCCGGGGAGGTGGACGAAGCAGCCGGGCGTTCCGATGGCGGCTCGGCGCCACCGCACGCTGCCAGGATCCCCAGCAGGCCCGTGATCGCCACCCAGCTCGCCAGCCACCTGGGCCAGCTCCTGTCGATTGCACGCGTTGGCCAGCGCATAGCCGTGCTCCTTACCACGAGATTCGAGCGGTTTGAGCCCGTCGAAGGCGCCCTGAACCTGGCGAAGGCATCCTGAACCTGTCGAAGGGCGAGCGAGACAGACTCAGTCCTTCTGCAAGCCGCTCCAGTCCAGAGCCGTGGCGCGTCCGAGTCAGTCAGTCGGTCGCGGCTCGGGGGCTGCGCTGCGCCGGATCCGCGCTGGCAGCGTATCGAGCAGACAGGCCACGCCACCCAGCAGCCCCGCCAGGCTGGTGGCTGCCAGCAGCGCCACTGCCACGCCAGCGAAGATCAGGAACAGCAACGCCACGCCTCCTACCAGGATCACCACGATGGTCTCCATGCGTCCCCTACGTCGCAGCTTGGTTACTCCACAATCTGCAGCTCAGCGGAGGGGCGGAGCTGCGTGTCCGCCCCTCCGTCCTGCGCCGCAACCTGGTTACTCCACGATCTGCAGCCGCGAATCGCTGGTCGGAGAAACCACTGCCGGGACCTTGAAGGTACCCGTCCGGCCGTCCTTAGCAGCGATGCTGATGGTGTAGTCAAGGGCGCCCACTGGATAGCTCACAGGGATCTCCCACGCGGCCGACCACATCCAGGGCGCGTCGGGCACGCGCCCGCCACCGCGCTGAGAGAAGCGGGCGGTCAGGTCCTCGCCGTGGGGCAGCTTGACCTTGACGGTGGCCCCATCCCGGTCGGTCACCCGGATCCCGCTGGCGAGGTCGATGGCCTCGAACCGCCAGACGATTCTGGTCCCGCGCTTGAACACGCCGCTGGCGACGCAGCCGGGGCTGGCGACGAAACCGTCGCCGGTGACGCCAGCGCTGGCCAACGTCTCCACGTAGAAGGCAAACGGACCCACGCGCTCGTAGTAGGAGGCGGGGGCGGTGCGCGGCACTGGCGTGGGTGCGCCGGGCGGGAGCGGAGTGGGCGGGGGCGCAGCGGTCGGCTTGGGCACCGCCTTCGCACTGATGAGGGTGGTGATGCCGGCCCCCGCCGTCACCTTCTGCTGCAGCTCCGCCATCTCCCGCTCCCTGGCCGCGAGCTGCTGCTGGAGGCTCGACGCCTTCTGCTCCTGCGCAGACGCCTGCTGCTTGAGGGCGTCAAAGTCGCTCTGGGCCACTCCTCCCGTGCAGGCGGTGAGCAGCGCCAGGCTGATACTCAGTGGGCCAACCGTGGCCAGCGTCCAGATGCTGTGTCTTCGCCACATCGTCGTTTCCTTGTCATCTCCTTGCTCGATCGGGCTGCGCCCTCGCCGGTGGCACAGGCGGCCCGCCTGTGCCACCGGTACCCCCCACGGTGGTACAGGCGAGCCGCGTCTGCCGCCGGCGAGGGCGCACACCGCTCCACCTCCCCTACTCGACCACCGTGATCGCCAGCCGGAAGGCCGGCAGGCGGTAGCCCAGCGCCAGGCCCGGGTGGTCCTGGGCGAAGGTGAGCTGCGGCAGGTAGTAGTCCCACGGCCCCATGCCGTGGTCGCGCACCCGGTACAGCATCGGGTACAGGTCGATCAGGTGGGTGCCGGGCTGGCCGGTGGCCACCAGGTTCATGGTCACGTCGCCCTGGCTGTTGAAGCCGCAGGCGTAGCCGACGTAGGCGTTGTCGTAGAGCATGGCAAAGCCGTTGTCCAGCTCGGTCCAGCCAATGCCCTTGACCTGCACCGTGTACACCTCCCCGGCCTTGACACGGGCGGGGGTGACGCTGACCAGGCTCCGCTCGACGAAGTAGGGCGCCTCGGCCAGCACCTTCTCGCCCTGCACCAGCTTCACCACGTGCCAGCCCCCCAGGTCTTCAGGCACCTGGATGGCGGTGGCGAGGGTTCCGTCCTGGCCCGCGGTCGCCTGGCCGAGCGGCTTCTGGACCAGGTTCCAGCCTCCGCTCACCCGGTTGCCGATGACGCTCACCCACAGCAGGTTGAGGCTGGCACCAGCGGGCAGGCCGGCCGCCTGGACGGTGGCGTTGGACAGAATCGGGCCGGCGCTGGGCTCCAGGCGCGCGGTAGCCCCGCTGGTGGCCGTGGCAGCGCTGGCCGTGGTCCTGGGCAGAGCAGCGTTCGTTACCAGCCGCCCGTCGTCCGGCCAGTCCAGCGTGGCCGGTGGAGGTCCGGCGTCTTCGGTGACGTTGAACTCGAACTTGAACTGAGGCAGCTTGCGCGGTGACTGCTCGGTGTTCAGGTACGGCACCGCGCCGCTGGCGTCGGTGAGGCGGATGGTGTGCGCCCCCACGGGCCCGGGGGCGCGAATCTGGGCTCGCGCGGTGCCCTGGGTGGTGACGGCCGAGAGAAAGCCGACGTAGGCGTTGTCGTACAGGACGGCCATGGTGCTGGCAAAGGGCGTCCAGCCCAGGCCGGTGACCTCGATCGTGATCGGCGTACCCGTGGGCCCATCGAGCGGGCTGGCGGTGGCGTTGCGCACCACGGCGAAGCCGCCCTTGGCCACATCCTGCCCGTCCACCACGGCGATGAGGTCGTGCATTTCGCCGTAGTCCTCGGGCACCTGCACGCTGGTGGACAGGCGCCCGGCGCTATCGGTCTGGGCGCTGCCCAGGGACGCGCGCCTGGGAGTGTAGGTGCGGTCCCAGAACTCGACGTTCTCGGAGCTCACCCTGGTGTCGTAGCTGCCGCTGATCGTGGCCCAGACGAGCTCGACGGGCCGCGCTGGGGGCAGTCCCTCACTGGTGAGGGTGATCCTGGTGCCGACGTAGCCCTTCTCCGGTTCAACCCGGAGGGGCTTCACCACAGCCTGCAGGGCCGGAGCGGCCAGCTCCGTCTCGCCCGCGCCGTAGGCCGCTGGCACCAGCCCCAGCACGGCCAGGATCGCAATGGCCAGCCCCACTCGGAAATACCACGCCCAGCGCTGCTTTGACCTGCTCATGGCCGCTCTCCTCCTGGTGATTGAAGTCCCCGGCGTCCTGGCCGTCGTCCGCGGCGCCAGACGAGCCACTGCGGCGGGGGCTCGTCCCGCCGGTGGACGAGCCCCTGCGCTGCGCTGAGGCGCGCTACACTCCTGTTGAGGGAACGATGGTCAACCGGGTGTCCATCCCCCGGTCTGGCAGGCTCATGGCCAGCGGGTCTCGCACCGTGACGCTCTTGCCGCCCTTGGTAGTCACCGTCACGCTGTAGTCGAGCACGCCCAGGGGGTAGTCCATGGGGACATCCCAGGCGGTCGTCCAGTACCAGGGCGAGTCCTCCGTCGGCCCGTGGCGCCCGAAGCGGAACTTCAGCTCCTCGCCATGGGGGAGTTTGAGGACGGCGTTCTCCACGTCACCCGCCTGCAGGATCTGGGTGCTGGAGGTGTCCACCAGCTCCATGCGCCAGACGACGTGCATGCCCCGGCTGAAGAGGCCGGTCTTGACGCAGGCGAGGTTGGCGTCGACGTTGTACTTGCTCTCCCCAAACCCGGCCGTCACGGTGTCGATGTGGGCGTAGAGGGGCACCTTCCTGGGCGCCGGCGGTTGGGGCTGTGGCGGCGGCACGGCGCCGGCTGGGAGCGGCGTCGGCGTTGGGCGGGGCGGCGCGTTCGGCACGCCGCCGAGGATCGGGATGGAGGCCGGGTTCCCCGGCCACTTCAGCTCCGAGGCTGCCTTGGGCTCTGCTTTCGACGGCTGCGCCTTGTCCTCGGCCGCGGTGCATGCCAGGCCCAGCAGACCCACCAGCACCATGGTGAGCGCCAGGGCGAACCAGGACCAGAAGAATCTTCCTCCCATCGTTGGCTGCACCTCCTTGTAATGATGAATGATGAATGTTGAATGTTGAATGATGAATTCAACATTCATCATTCCAGCAAACTACTCGTAGACTTCGATGGCCAGCCGAAAAGTCGGCAGGCGGTAGCCCAGCGCCAGGCCCGGCGCGTCCTGGGCAAAGGTCAGTTGCGGCATCTGGTAGCTCCAGGGCGGCTTGCCATGGCCCTGGTAGATCATGGGATAGAGATCGACCAGGTGGGTGCCCGGGCCGCCGGTAGCCACCATGTTGAGGGTGATGTCGCCGCCACTATTGAAGCCGCAGGCGTAGCCCATGTAGGCGCTGTCGTAGGTCACGGCCACGCCGTTGTCCAGCTCGGTCCAGCCAATGCCTTTGATCTGCACCGTGAACGGCTCGCCGGCTTTGACTCGCCTGGGATTCACCTGCACCAGGCTGTGCTCGACGAAGTAGGGCACCTCCACCAGCACCGTCTTGCCCTGCACCAGCTTCACCACGTGCCAGCCGCCCAGGTCGTCGGGGACCTGGATCGTAGTTTGCAGGGCGCCGTCTCCGCTGGTGGTTGCCTTGCCCAGCGGTTTGTCAACCATGTTCCAGCCGCCCTGCACCCGGTTGCCAACCACGGTCACCCAGATCAAGTCCAGGCTGGTGTCGGGAGGCAGGCCCACGGCCCCGAGGCTGGCCGTGGAGAGGATGGGGCCCGAGGCCGGCTCGAAGGCGGCCGATACCCCGGGGGCTGGCTGGACGCCACTGGCGGTGGTAATGGGCATCGCCGGCTTGGCCAGCCGCCCCTCGTCCGGCCAGTCCAGGGCCAGCGGCGGCGGCCCATCGTCGCTGGTGACCTTGAACTCGACCCTGAACTCCTTCCACCCGGAGGCGCCCTGGCGAGGGTTCAGGAACGGCGTGGCCTGGCTCGCACCGTACACCTCGAGCAGGTGCCCGCCCAGCGGCCCCGCCGCGCGGATCTTGCCCTCGGCGGTGCCACGGGTGGTGGTGGCCGAGATGAAGCCCGCGTACCGGTTGTCGTAGAGGACACCCAGGGTGCTCGTGTACGGCTTCAAGGTCAGGCCGGTTGCCTTGATCGTGATCTCGGCGCCGACCGGCCCATCCAGGGGACTGACGCTGACCTGGTGTTCGATGCGAAAGCCGCCCTTGGCGAGCTGCTGGCCATCCGCCTCGACGTACAGGTCGTGGATGTCACCGTAGTCTTCCGGCGCGGTGAGCGTGGCCCTCAGTTGCCCGTCGGCGTCGGTGGTGGCACTCCCCAGCGACACGCGCTTGTCGACCCGCACCCGGTCCTGGAACTCGACGGTTTGCTGGTCTGCCCTGGTGGCGTAGCTACCGTCGGAGGTCATCCAGATGAGATCCACCGCCGTGCCCGGCGGCAGCCCCTGCCCGGTGATCGTGAAGCTCGTCCCCACCGGGCCCACCTCGGGCTGGGTCTTGAGCAGCTTGATGTCTGCGGCCAGCAGGGCCGCGCTCGGCGCGGCCTGCTGCCCGGCAGCGGTGCCGGCCATGAGCAGCGCCAGCGCCAGCGCTCCGGCAACCAGAGCCAGTCCGGGCAGTAGACCGATCGAGTAGCGATGCTGGGACATGGCAATCCTCCTTCGAGTGTGTCGGTTCCCCGGGCCGATCTGAAGGGCAGGCGGAGGTTCGCGCCTCCTGGCATGCGCCCACCCTTCAGACCGGCACCGGCCCTGGTTGGTCCTTGCCTACTCGATGATCTCTAGGCGCGAGAGCGGGCCTCTGTCAGCCCCGCCCAGCGCTATCTGCTTGAAGACGCCCTTCTTGCCGGCCTTGGTCGTGGCCTCGACACTGAAGTCAACCAGGCCCAGTGGGTAGTCCGTGGGGACGTCCCATGCCGCGCCACCCCAGTGCCAGTCGTCGCCGTGCTTGCCATAGCGCATCTTCTTGTCCTCGATGCCGGGGATCTTGACGACGGCTGAGTCCAGGTTCTCCGGAGTGAGCGTCAGCCCGGTCGTAACGTCCACGCCTTTCATGCGGAACACCAGGTGCATGCCCCGCTTGATGACGCCCGTGATCAGGCAGTTCTTGCTTGGATCGAGGTTGAACTTGCTCTCGCCGTTGCCCGCGGTGACCGTGTCCACGTACATGAAGAGGTCAACCTTCTCAGGCTGCGGTGGCACAGGCTGCGGTGGCGGCGTGGAGCCCGGCGGTGGCGGGGTCGGCGTCGGCCGGGGCGGCGCGTTGGGAATGGCGTAGACCAGTACGTTCTTGTCGGCTGCTGGCGCCTTGGCTGCCTCAGCAGCCGGCTTGGGCGCCTCCGCCGCCGGCTTGGCCGTGGGCTGCGGGGCCGCTGGCGCCGGAGCGCAGGCCAGACCCGCCAGGCCCACGACGACCAGGGCTACCGCCAGGGGGAGTGATGGCCAGAAGAACCTGCCTCTCATGGTGAGCGAAAACCTCCTTGATGCTGAACCCTTTCTAGCTGTGCCGACTTGCGGAACGAGGCGCGACGAACTGTTCTCTGCTCACCCCCTTGCTGGAGTCGCGCGGCTGATGCGAAAGACCTGGTAGAGCACGAACGTGAAGGTCGACCAGATGCTCAGCAACACCACGGCGACGCCGATCGGAATGCGGTCGCTCACTCCCTCCAGCCCCCGAGGGGCGACGACATAGGCTGGCTCGGCCTCTCGCACCTGGAGGCGGAGCGACTGCTCGCTCTCGGCGAACAGGCCCATGCCCTCGAAATGGGCCGTGATCTGCTGCGTGCCGGGAAACGTGGGCTTGTAGCTGACGGCGGCGGCGCCGTTGGCGTCGGTCCTGGCCGCGCCGATCTCCATCTGGCCCTTGGTGCCGGCAAACTCGGTGTCGACGAGGAAACGCACCGTCGCCTTGGCTACGGGGGAGCCGTTGGCATCCTTCAGGGAGGCGCTCAGCTTGACCGGCGCCCCGGCCACCTCCCAGGCGGAGGGGTACATGGAGATGGCGGTAGGCACCAGCGCGGCCGCGCCGGCCCCGCTAGCGGCGCCGCTGCCCTTCACCTTCAGGTGCGCGCGCTTGAGCTTGTCATGGATCTCGCAGTCGAGGTCGCAGGTCAGCTCGAAGGTGCCGGGCTTGTCGGCCACGAACTTGAGCGTGGCTTCCTTGTTGTAGTAGCTGATCTCCGGGGTTTCCAGCCCGTAGCCTTTCAGCACGACTATGTGGACGTCCTCGAGCGCCGCCTTCTGGACGAAGACGAAGGTCAGCTCCACGGTCTTGCCCTGCTCCAGCTCGAGGTTGAAATCCGGCTGGCCGTTGAACCCGTTCTCGGTGATCTCGATGCGCATCTTGACCGGCTCCTGGCTCTGGGCGTGGGCCACCCAGGGCACCAGGCCCAGCACGAGTCCGGCGAGCAGCGCCACGGTGCGCAGGACGAGCGGCCTGCTATTCCGAGTTGACAGTCGACAGTCCACAGTCGAAAGGGCACCAGCAGACTGTGAACTGTGGACTGTCAACTGTGGACCTGGTTTAGTGACCATCGTGGCCATCCTCCGACCCGTTGGGCAGCGCGAGCGCCAGCGCGCCGGCCGGCGCGGCAGCCGGCTGAAGCACGTGCCCGTTGGTCGCCACGGCGTGCGCTGGCGCGCCCGCCCCCTCGTGCTCCCAGCCTTCCGCCACTTCCCAGATCGAGATAATGGGGAAGAACTTGGCGAACAGGGTGAAGATGAGGCTGAACCAGGCGAAGGCGGCGAGCGTGATCGAGATCTCCACCCAGCTAGGCCAGTAGACGCCCCAGTCGTAGGGCATCAGCGGCAGGGCCAGAGAGGGGACCACGATGACGAAGCGCTTGAGCCACATGCCGATGTTGACCAGCACCGAGGCCACTACCAGCAGCGGGATGGTGCGCGTCCAGGGCAGGGCGACGATGAGGATCGGGACCACCGTGCCGGCGATGGCGAAGGTCCAGAAGAGCAGGGCGTACTGGCCCACCATCAGCTCCTCCAGCAGGAGCTTCTCGCCCTCGGCCAGCTTGTAGCCGGTGGTCAGGTACTCGGCCAGGGTGAAGTAGACGTAGATGAGGCCCAGGGCCATCATCAGGTAGCCGAGATAGCGGAAGTGCTTCTCGGTGATGTACTCCTCCAGGCG
>JACQUR010000470.1 GCA_016210245.1 Chloroflexota bacterium | reverse complement strand
GCCCCGCCCCCTGTGCCTGCCCCAGCACCTCTCCTACCTCTCAGCACTCAGCCCTCAGCACTCAGCCCTCAGCACTCAGCACTCAGCACTCGGCACTCAGCACTCAGCACTCCCTCCGCGAGCACTGCGGCGTCCTGGGCCTGTGGGCGCCGGGCGAGGACGTGGCCCGCCTGGCCTACTTCGGGCTGTACGCGCTGCAGCACCGCGGCCAGGAGAGCGCGGGCATCTCCACCACTGACGGTGGGCGCCTGCGCACGGTGGCAAGCATGGGCCTGGTGGCCCAGGTGTTCACCGAGGAGGACCTGGCCCAGTTGAGCGGCCACGCGGCCATCGGCCACACCCGCTACTCCACCACCGGCTCGAGCCGCCAGGAGAACGCGCAGCCGATGGTCGTGGATGGCGACCTGGGCCAACTGGCCCTCGGCCACAACGGCAACCTGGTCAACGCCCTCTACCTGCGCGAGTCGCTGCACGAGCGCGGCGTGGAGCCGAGGACGACCACCGATTCAGAGCTGATCGCGCTGGCCATTGCCAACGCCCCCGGCCGCACCTGGCTGGAGCGCATCCGCGGCGCCCTGCCCCGCCTCCAGGGCTCCTTCTGTCTGGTGCTCCTGGCCCGCGATCGCCTGTTCGCCGTGCGCGACGCCTTCGGCATCCGGCCGCTCTGCCTGGGCCGCCTGCCGCACGGCTGGGTCGTCGCCTCCGAGAGCTGCGCCCTCGATACCATCGGCGCCCAGTTCGTGCGCGAGGTAGAGCCGGGCGAGGTCCTGGCCATCGACGACCAGGGCGTGGAGAGCCGGCGCCTGTCCTCCAAACACCCTCGCGCGCTCTGCACCTTCGAGCACATCTACTTCGCCCGCCCCGATAGCATCGTCGACGGCTGCCTGGTCTACTCGGTGCGCGAGCGCATGGGCGCCGAGCTGGCGAAAGAGCACGCGGTGGAGGCCGACCTGGTCATGCCCGTGCCCGACGCCGGCATCCCCGCCGCGGTCGGCTACGCCCACGAGTCCGGCATTCCCTACCGCGACGGGCTGATCAAGAACCGCTACATCGGGCGCACCTTCATCCAGCCCCACCAGAGCATGCGCGAGGGCGACGTGAGCCTCAAGTTGAACCCGTTGCCCGAGGTGCTGGCCGGCAAGCGCGTGATCGTGGTGGACGACAGCATCGTCCGCGGCACCACCACGCCCCGGGTGGTCGCCCTGCTGCGGCGCGCCGGTGCCAGGGAGATCCACATGCGCATCTCCTCGCCTCCGATGCGCTTCCCGTGCTACCTGGGTGTGGTTACCGCGCCCCAGGAGCAGCTCATCGCCCACCGCCTCTCCGTGCCACAGATCTGCCGCCACATCGGTGCCGACTCCCTGGGCTACCTCAGCCTGCCGGGGCTGGTGCGCGCCATCGGCCTGCCCGAGGACGTGCTGTGCAACGCCTGCTTCCACGGCACCTACCCGATCCCCGTGCAGCTAGAGCTGGGCAAGCTGGCCCTGGAGGCGCCATGAGTCTGCTGCGCGTTGGCGTGCTGATCTCCGGCCGCGGCTCCAATCTCCAGGCCATCCTCGACGCCATCGCCCGGGGCGAGCTGGCCGCGGGCGTGGCCGTGGTGGGCTCGAACCGGGCCGACGCCGCCGGGCTGGAGCGCGCCCGGCGGGCTGGCGTGCCGACCGTGGTGGCCGACCGGGCGGAGTTCCCGATGCGGGCGGAACGGCAGGCGCGCCTGCTGGAGGCGCTGGACGCGCACGACGTGGAGTTGCTGGTCCTGGCCGGGTTCGATGAGATCCTCGGGCCGGCCCTGCTGGGGCGCTTCCCCGGGCGGGTCCTGAACATCCATCCCTCGCTCCTGCCCGCCTTCGGCGGGGGCATGCATGCGGCGCGCGACGCGCTGGCCTACGGGGTGAAGGTCAGCGGCTGCACCGTCCACTTCGTCACCGCCGACGTCGACCAGGGCCCCATCGTGCTCCAGGCGGCGGTGCCCGTCGAGGAGGCCGACGACGAACTGGCCCTGGCAGCGCGCATCCTGGAGCAGGAGCACCGCCTGCTGCCGCATGCGGTCCAGCTCTTCGCCGAGGGGCGACTGGCGCTGGAGGGGCGCAGGGTGCGGATCCTGGACGCGGCGGCTCTTCCCGCCGCCCTCGGCTAGCTTCTACAGGCCGCCAGCTCGTATAATGTTTATTCAAGGTGGTGGGCGGCACGGCCCAGGCTGTGCTATGCCAAGACCACGGGTGTGGCCGGGCGGGGTACCGGCGTCCACGAGGGTGCAACCTGCGCGGACGCAGCGCGACCCCGCTCATGATGTTGAGCGACGTCGAGGAGCAGATGCGTGCCCTGATCAGTGTTTACGACAAGACCAGTGTGGTCGATCTTGCCCGCAGCCTGGAGGAGTTGGGTATCGAGGTGTACTCCACGGGCGGCACCGAGGGACTGTTGCGCGAGGCCGGCGTGGCCGTGCATGGCGTTCAGGAGTTGACCGGTTTCCCCGAGATCCTGGGCGGGCGGGTCAAGACCCTCCATCCGGCCATCTACGGGGGCATCCTCGCCGTCCGCGACGACCCCGGGCACCTGGAGGAGCTCGCTCGGCTCAACCTCGCCCCCATCGACGTCGTCGTCGTCAACCTCTACCCCTTCCTGGAGACGGTCCGCCGCAGCGGGAACTCGCTCCAGGTAGCGCTGGAAAACATCGACATCGGCGGGGCGGCGCTGCTGCGCGCGGCCGGTAAGAACTTCCCCCACGTGGTGGCGGTGTGCGACCCCCGGGATTACCCGTCCGTGGTCGAGGAGCTGCGCCGGCCCGAGGGGGTCAGCGAGGACACGCGCCGCCGCCTGGCCGCCAAGGCCTTCCAGCACGTAGCGGTCTACGATACCCACGTCGCCACCTACCTGCGCCCGCACGACGAGATCTTCCCCGACGAGTTCACGGTGGCGATGACCAAGCTCTCGGGCCTGCGCTACGGCGAGAACCCGCACCAGCTCGCGGCCATCTACGCCGAGAGCACGCCCAAGCCGCGGCCCATCGGCACCGTCGGCGCGGTCCAGTTGCACGGCAAGCAGCTCTCGTTCAACAACACCTTCGACCTGGACGTGGCCTGGGCGATCGTGAGCGACTTCTCCGCGCCCTGCGTGGCGATCGTCAAGCATGGTAACCCCTGCGGGCTGTCGTGCGGCGACGACGTGGCCGAGGCCTACCGCCGCGCCCTGGCCACCGACCCACAGTCCGCCTTCGGCGGCGCCATCGGGGTCAATCGCACCGTCGACCAGCCGACGGCGCTGGAGATCCAGGAGGTCTTCTTCGAGGACATCATCGCCCCGGGCTACACCGACGAGGCGCTGGTGATTTTGCGCCGCAAGCGCGATCTGCGGGTGATGGCCACCGGGCAGCAGCCCGGCAACGGCGCCCGAGCGGGCGAGCTGGACTACAAGCGCGTCATCGGCGGCTTCCTGGTGCAGACCCGGGATGCGCTCCCGGAGAACCTGCTCACCCGCGACGTGGTCACCGTCCGCCAGCCCACCCTGTCCGAGCTGACCAGCTTGCTCTTCGCCTGGCGCGCGGTCAAGCACGTCCACTCGAACGCCATCGTGCTGGCCAAAGGGCTCTCCCTCGTCGGCGTGGGAGCCGGCCAGCCGAGCCGCGTCGATAGCGTCGACATCGCGGTGCGCAAGGCCGGCGAGCGCGCCGCTGGCAGCGTGCTCGCCTCGGACGCCTTCTTCCCCTTCCCGGATGGGATCGAGCGCGCGGGCGAGGCGGGCGTCACGGCGGCCATTCAGCCCGGTGGCTCGATTCGTGACCAGGAGGTCATCAAGGCCGCGAACCGGAACCACATGGCGATGATCTTCACCCACCAGCGGCACTTCCGGCACTGAGCTATCAGCGACCAGAGGGTGTGGGCCGGGGGCGAGCCGAGGCCGGCCCGCCCAGCACGACCGGGGATCCTGGCTCGGCGGGCTGGGGGATCCTGGATAGGCGGGGCGTCCTCGCCCCGCTCCACAGCCCGGTCGGGACCATTTTGCGCCCCCTTCAGATGGCGCGCCTCCGCTCCCCCACGGTCGCGGCTCGGATAGGCGGGCGGTCCGCGTCGCTCTCTGAGCCGCGACCGTGGGGGAGCGGGCCTGCGCCCGAACCTCCAACAACCGCTGTTCCTTGGGGTCCACCCAGTTCTTGTGGGTGGAGGTCGTAGGGGCAGACGGCCCTGTCTGCCCGCTGGTGCGTGGAGGTCGTAGGGGCAGACGGCCCTGTCT
>JACQUR010000458.1 GCA_016210245.1 Chloroflexota bacterium | reverse complement strand
GGCTCGGGGTCTGTTGTCGTGCTGCGGGGTATCGGTGGGGCAGGCGTTTCGCCTGCCCCACCGATCCCCAGCATCACTACAACTGACCCCTAGCCTTTGACCGTCGAGCTCGGCGTAGGCAGTTGCGCGTCCAGCTCCGGCTCGCGCAGGGCCGCGCCAGGGAGCACGCTCTGGCCGCAGTACGGGCACAGCTTCCAGCGCAGCATCAGCGGCCGCTCGCAGCGGGTACACACCCGCTTCAGCCGCGTCTGGCACCAGGGGCAGAAGACGAACTCTTGCTCCGCTCGGTTCTTACACACGGGGCATGCGTTCTGGACCTGGATGCTCTGGAGGACCGACTCCTCTTCCAGCGACTCCTCATACAGCTCGGCCAGCGTGCGAGGCGGCCGAAGGATGAAGTAGATCAACAGCCCCGGGAAGCTGAAGACCGTGACCAGCAGCGTGGCGGTGATCTGCAGGAAGATGTCTGTGGTTCGAGCCCGAATATCGCGGAAAGTCCACCAGATGCTGGCGATCCAGAGAGCGACCAGGTAGGCGGCAATGATGGTGATGCCGATGCGCAGGATCCGCTCTACCTGGGCGATGATCTCTTCAAGCATAACCAGCTCCTCAAGGGGTTGTGCCGCCACAGTAGCAAGGGGTGTACCATGACAGGCGGCGTGAGGCCGGTCCTTCGACCGGCTCAGGCGGAGGCGCGCGCTGCTCCCAGCCCCGCCATTATACCATCCCGCTCTCAGCACCCTGGCAGTGGAGTCCCAATCCGTGGATGCTCCACGTCGAGCGCCTTCGCCCACGGGTGAAGGCGCTCGACGTGAGCATCCACGGAGCAAGGGCCCGGCATCTCATTGTCTTCTCATGGCTGCTTCATCCACTATTAACCTTGATGTGACACAATATCCTTGCACCCCCGGATCCGCGGGGGCGAGCCTGGAACCTTCACCCAACGGGTGAAGGTTCCCAGCTCAAATCCACGGACCTGGGATTCCGCAGAGAAGGAGGCACGGAGCCAATGTTTGGGTCGAATGGCCTGAAGACGGCCGTATTGTTGGCGGCGCTGACCGCGCTGCTGGTATTCATCGGTGACCTGCTGGGCGGGCGCAGCGGCATGGTGATCGCCTTTGGCTTCGCCCTCATCATGAACGTGGGCTCGTACTGGTTCTCGGACCGGATCGCGCTGGCCATGAGCGGCGCGCGCGAGGTGTCCTACGAGGAGGCGCCGGAGCTGCACGACCTGGTGGCCGAACTGGCCCAGTACGCGCGCCTGCCCAAGCCGCGGGTGGCGATCATCGAGGCCGACGCTCCCAACGCCTTTGCCACCGGGCGTGACCCGGACCACGCCGCGGTCGCCGTGACCACCGGGATCATGCGCTTGCTCAACCGCAACGAGCTGTCCGGCGTGCTGGCCCACGAGCTGGGCCACGTGCGCAACCGCGACACGCTCATCAGCACCGTCGCCGCCACCATCGCGGGCGCGATTACCATGCTGGCCCACATGGCTCAGTGGGCGCTCTTCTTCGGCGGCTTCGGACGCCGGGACGACGAGGATGGGGGCGGCATGGCGAACCTGGTGGGCGGTCTGCTGATGATCATCGTGGCCCCGATCGCCGCCGCGCTCATCCAGATGGCGATCTCGCGGGCGCGGGAGTTCGAGGCCGATGCGACCGGAGCGCGCATCCAGGGCGACCCGGAGGCGCTGGCGAGCGCCCTGGAGAAGCTGGAGTACGCCTCCAAGCGCATCCCGCTGCCGGTCAACGCGGCAACCTCGCCACTCTACATCGTCCAGCCCCTCACAGGGCAGGCGTTGGCCAACCTGTTCAGCACTCACCCACCCGTTGCAGAGCGCGTGGAGCGCCTGCGGCGCATGAGCTGGGGGCTGGGGCGCCGCCCGTGAGCAGTGCGGGGTGGGGAGAGAGGGCGAGCGAGAGCCCGCTGAGCGGCGTACGCGTGCTGGAGCTGGCCAACTTCATGGCCGGCCCGTACTGCGGCATGCTCCTGGCCGACATGGGGGCGGAGGTCATCAAGGTCGAGAACCCGAAGGGGGGGGACTTTACGCGCGAGACGCCGCCTCCCCTGGGCGACGAGAGCGCCGCGTTCGTGGTCCTGAACCGGAACAAGAAGAGCCTGACCCTGAACCTCAAGCACCCGCGCGGGCACGCGCTCTTCCTGGCCCTGGCCCAGCAGGCGGACGTGCTGGTCGAGAACTTCCGCCCGGGCACCATGGCCGACCTGGGCATCGACTACCCGACCCTGGCGGCCCGCAACCCGCACCTGATCTACTGCTCCGCCTCCGGCTACGGCCAGAGCGGGCCCTACAGCCAGCGGCCAGGGCTGGACATCATCCTCCAGGGCATGTCCGGGCTGATGAGCGTCACCGGCGAGCCCGGCGGGCCGCCCGTGAAGGTGGGGGTGCCCATCGCCGACCTGACTGCGGCCCTGTTCTGCACCTACGCCATCCTCTCGGCCTATCTTGTGCGCGAGCGGACCGGCGAGGGGCAGCGCATCGACGTGAGCCTGTTCGAGTCGGCGGTGGCGCTGGCGGTGTGGGAGAGCAGTGGCTACTGGGCCACCGGGCAGGTGCCGCAGCGTCTCGGCTCCGCACACCGCTCCGCGGCGCCCTACCAGGCGGTGCGCACTGCCGACGGCTACATCACCGTCGGCGCCACCACTCCGCGCAACTGGACGGCGTTCTGCCGCGTCCTCGGGCTGGAGCACCTGGAGCACGACCCCCGCTTCGAGACCAACACCCAGCGGGTCGCCCACCGCCAGGAGTTGATCCCCCTGATCGAAGCGGTGACCAGCACCCGGCCCAGCGCCCACTGGTATCGCCTGCTGGAGGAGGCCGAGGTGGTGGCGGGAGTCATCAACACCTACGACCAGGTGCTCTCCGACCCTCACCTGGCGGCGCGGGGCTTCCTGCTGGAGTTGGACCATCCCACGCTCGGCCGGGTACGCAGCACCGGCTCGCCGGTCCACATGAGCCGCACCCCCCCGCGCCTGGAGCGCGCCGGCCCGCTGCTGGGCGAACACACCGCCGAGCTCCTCGCCCGCCTCGGCTGCTCGCCGGCCGAAGTCGAGGCCTTACGGCAACAAGGAGTGGTGTAGAGGATTTGAGAATTGAGATTTGAGATTGCAGATTGTCCAAGCTGCAATCTGCAATCTCAAATCTCAATTCTCCAATCGGTTTCGGTTGACCAGGGCCACCCCGCCAAGGACCAGCGCGCCGCCCAGGAACTGGAGGAGGTGGAGGCGCTCGTCCAGGAAAACCATGCTCAGGGCTACGCCGAAGACGGGGATCAGGTAGGAGAAGACGCTGCTGCGGGCTACCCCGAGCCGCTGGATGCCCTGGAACCAGAACAGGACCGGCAGCCCCGTGCCCGGCAGCGCCAGGTAGAGGAAGCTGAGCCAGGTAGGCGCATCGACAGCGCCCAGCGCGCGCCAGCCGCCGTCCAGCAGGGCGAAGGGCAGCAGCACCAGGGAGCCAAACAGGATACTGTAGCTGGAGGTGACGGCGGGCGAGAGGCGGTAGGTGTGGACCCGCACCAGCACCGTCTGGAGGCCCCACAGCACGGCCGAGCCCAGGTAGAGCAGGTTGCCCAGCAGTCGTGCGCCGCCCTCCGCCGCCCCACCCACACCGAGCAAGAAAGCCAGGCCGACCAGAGCCAGGCCGAAGCCAACCCCCTGGCCGCGGGTGAGCCGCTCGTGCAGGGCCAGGGCGGCTAGACCGACCGAGAGGATGGGGGACAGCCCCGGGGCGAGCAGCGCGCCGTCCGAGGCGGGGGCAAACTGGAGACCCGACAGGTACAGCAGGTTCACGCCCACCACGTAGGTGAGGCCCAGGCCGAACAGAGGACCCACGTCGCGGCGGCCGAAGGCGGTGAGCTGGCGCTGGTAGGCCAACCACGGCAGGAGCACGGCCAGGGAGACAACGTAGCGGGCGGTGCCCACGAACAGGGGGGAGAGCTGCTGCACTGCCAGCTTGCCGGCCACCCAGGTACCGGCCCACAGCGCGACCGCCAGGAGCAGTAGCGCGTAGGTCAGCAGCAGGTCGGGCGATGGTTGATCCCGGGTCCTGGATGCTGGGCCAGGCCCCGAATCCGCAGCCAGGCCGGTCTCTCCCACGTTCATCTCTCCCTGGTCCAACTGTCAGCATAGTACTGGACCAAGCCTCTGAGCGCATGCTTCTCTTGTGGGTCCGCCCAGTACTGGTGTGTGGAGGTCGTAGGGGCAGACGGCCCGGTCTGCCCGCCGGTGCGTGGAGGTCGTAGGGGCAGACGGCCCTGTCTGCCCGCCGGTGCGTGGAGGACGTAGGGGCAGACGGCCCTGTCT
>JACQUR010000474.1 GCA_016210245.1 Chloroflexota bacterium | reverse complement strand
TTGGAGGTGGGAGGTTGGAGGGTGGATCCACCCACCAACCTCCAACCTCCAACCCGTAGGAACAGCGCCCCGAACTGGTAGAGCGCGCCGAGGAGCGCGACGCGGCCGAGCACCTCGGCCAGGTAGTAGACGGCCAGCAGCTCCAGGCGCAGAGCCGTGGCCAGCTTGCCCAGCCCGACGTAGAGCGGGTACATCAGGATCGGCTGGTGGGGCTCGGCGGTGAAGTGGTCGTGGACCAGCCAGGAGCTCGATCGGGCCCCCTCCTGCATGGCCGCCAGGTACTGGCTGAAGTCGCGGTAGAACCAGAAGCTGCCCAGCCGCTCCAGGTCGGGGCGCCCCCACAGCAGCCAGACCAGGTAGGGCGCCGCGGTCAGGCCCAGGAGCACGCCGCCCCAGGCGAGCAGCCAGCCGGACCTCTCCCCCGGCCCCTCCCCTACCTGGGGAGGGGTGCCGGCTCCCCCTTCCGTCGCTGGGATGGGGGCGAGGGGGTTAGGTCCGGACCTCTCCCCCGGCCCCTCCCCTACCAGGGGAGGGGGGACGGACGCGGAGACGCGGAGACGCGGAGACGCGGAGCCGGAGGGTCCTTCGACAGGCTCAGGACGCGCGGGGGATGGACTGCCGCCTGCCGACTGCCGACTGCCGACTTCGTCTAATGCACCCACGGCACCAGTCTCCAGGTGCGGGCGCGGTACGCCGCGTACTCCGGAAACACCGCCTCCAGCGCGCGCTCCTCGTTCAGGGCACGCCAGTACTGCAGGCCGCAGAAGAGGCCGAACGCGGCCGCGCTCGGGAGCGAGAGCAGTGGGAGCACCAGGCCCAGGCCGGAGAGCAGCTCGCCCACGTAGACCGGGTGGCGCACCCAGCGGTACGGGCCGCGCGTCACCAGCCCACGCGCCTCGGGGAAGAGGCCAAAACAGGTGCCCAGCGCCAGGAGCGAGACGCCCGCGAAGACGGTGCCAAAGAAGATCAAAGCTGCGCCGAGGGCGAGCAGGAGCCAGGGCGCCTGGCTGGTTGTGAGGCTGCCGACCAGGACGAGGCCGAAGGTTCCGCCGAGGGCGACCACGGCGCCCAGCAGGTTGCTGCGCGGGCCGACGACCGGCTTGCGAACGATGAACAGCCCGACGACGAGGCTGAGGAACACAGCGGTGAGCCCCTGGTGCAGCAGCCAGGCGCCCACCTGCCACCCACCTCGCTCGGCGACCCGGGCCGGGAGGTCCAGCAGCACCTCCCGCACGCTATTGGCCTTGGCCAGGAGCACCAGGCAGAAGAAGTAGGCCGGCCACAGCCGGTTGAGGACGAAACCACCCAGGGGCGTCTGCTCGACCGAGCGGACGTACGCAACCAGCGCCGGCCAGATTGCCCTCAGGCCTGGCGCTGGCGACGTGCGCTTGGGTGCTTCTCGTCGGACCGCGGATCCTGGCGCCACGGCGCAGATGATACGACTTTCGGCACGCAGAAGGCAGGAAGCAGAGCTAGCCACTCGCCACGAGCTGGCGATCGTGCGCGGTGACCTGGTAGATCTGCCGCTCGATGAACAGGTCGAGCAGGTCGGGGTCCAGGTGGCCCAGGCGCGCCTCGTCGCGCAGAATGTCCAGCGCCTTCTCGGGCGGCACGGCCCGCTTGTATGGCCGGTCCGACGCCGTCAAGGCATCGTAAATATCCGCGATGGCGAGCATGCGGGACTGCAGCGGGATCTCGTCGGCTTTCAAGCCGCGCGGGTAGCCCGAGCCGTCCAGCTTCTCGTGGTGCGCGCCCGCGATCAGCGGGACCGCCCGCAACTCCCGCGTCCACGGCATCAGCGAGAGCACGTGGTAGGTGTGGGCAACGTGCGACTCGATCTCCCGCCGCTCGGCTTCCGAGAGCGACCCCCGCCGGACCGAGAGCGCCCCCAGTTCGGCCGGATCGAGCAGCGGTCGCGCCTGCCCCTCCGCGTCCCGGTAGCTGAGGGCGGCGATCTCCGCCAGCCGGCGCGAGCTGGCCTGGTCCAGCACGGTCGGCTCGTTGGCCGCCACGACCGTCGCCAGGTCCTCGTCCAGCTCCCGCAGCCGACGCCGGTGCTCCTCCGCCAGCGCTTCGCCCGCCGACCGCCCCGCCTCCGCCCCCTGCTCCAGCGCCAGGGCCAGTTGCGCCCGCAGGTGGTCGACCTCCATGGCCTGGCGGGCCAGGACAAACCGAAGCCGGATCGCCTCCAACTGCCCCTCGTACAGCTTCCTGGCCTTGACCAGCACGTGCTCCCGCACGCCGATCTTGCCGAAGTCGTGCAGCAGGCCCGCGTAGCGCAGCTCCCGCACCTGCTGCTGGCTGAAGTGGACTCTCTGCCAGCGCTCTCCGCCGCGCTCGTTGACGGCCTGGGCCAGTCCTAGCGCCAGCTCCGCCACCCGCTCCGAGTGGCCCGCGGTCGTCGGGTCGCGGGCCTCGATGGCGCTGACTGCGGCGTGGACGAAGTCTTCGAACAGCCGCTCGATGCTCTCCAGCAGCAGGCGATTGTCCAGCGCCACGGCCGCCTGGCTGGCGAAGGCGCCCAGCACCGCCTCTGCCTGCGGCGGAAAGGCCACGACCTCCCGCTCGACCGCCTCCGGACTGGCCAGCCTGGTCCGGAACGAGCGTTTGCAGTTGATGAGCTGGAGCACGGCGATGACGTCGCCTTCATGGTTGCGCAGCGGCACGACCAGCATCGACCGGGTGCGATAGCCCATGCGCTCGTCGAACGTGTGGTTGAAGCGATAGGGCGCGCCAGCCGGGAGGTCGTAGGCGTCGGCCAGGTTCAGGGTCCGCCCGGTGAGCGCCACGTAGCCGGCGAGGCTGTGCTCGTCGAGCGGCATCGTGAGCCGCTGGTAGCTGGACTGGACCGAGTCGTTCTGGGCCACCTCGAAGCGCAGCACCCGTTGCTGGTTCTGCCCCTCGTCCAGCAGGTAGAGGCTGCCGGCGTCGGCGCGCGTCAGCTCCCGGCAGCGGCGCAGAATGAGCCCCTGGAGGCGGTCCAGATCGCGCTCGGTGGAGAGGGCGGTGCCGACCTCGTACAGGCTGCGGGCCTCCGCCTCCTTCCGGTCCAGCTCCTCGCGCGCGCGCGCCAACTCGCTGCGCAGGCTGTCGGCCGCCAGAGCGCTCCGAAGAGCCGCGACCAGCGGCAGCTCTTCGACGGGCAGCGGCAGCCAGGCATGGACCTCCTCGGCGACCAGCGGCGCGACGGCCGCAGGCACCGCTCCCACGAGCACGAGCGCCCATCCCTCCGCCCGAAGGCGCCCGAGGAGCGCATAGGCCTCGTCGGGCGCGCCTGGCAGCGCGGCGGCGGCGAGCAGCGCCACCCGCGGCCGCTGCACCGGGGAGGGTTCCTCCAACCGGATTGCTCCCCCTGGCGGGGGCAGCGCTAGCGGCTCCACCTGGAGCCCGCGGGCAACCAGGGTGCGCTGCAGCGCCGGAGAGAGCAGGCCCTCGGTGACCGCGATGGTGCTCATCGCGCCGTCCTGCTCCGGAACCCGAAGGCCGGCCGCGTGTTCGCTTCCAGCGAGTCCGTGCTGGGCGCCTCGGGCCGCCGTCCCGCCCGCTCGAGCTGGATCATGTCCGCCTCCCTGCTGTCCGCGTTGCGCTGCCGAGGCCGACCACGGCCAGCCCCGGCGTCCAGCACGCAGCCTGCCTGCACGCTGCACGCTATTCGATGGACAGTATACGGGCGCCGGACGAGCGGGCGTGAGGGTGCTGGCCTACGTTTCGCCCGGTGAGTTTCGCCACGCCAGCGCTCCCTACGGCTGGGGGGCATGGGGGTGCCGGCGTCGGAGGGTGTCGTTAAGGGTTACAATGGCCTCCAGGTGAGTTTTCTCAATCTGTCGTCAGGGAAAGGAGAGCAACCATGCCGGACATCTTTGGTGGGGGGCTTGGCGTCCTCATCTTCGTGGTCGTCGCGCTGTTCATCCTCTTCAGCTCGGCCGTGCGGGTGGTGCAGGAGTACGAGCGCGGGGTGATCTTCCGCCTGGGTCGGCTCGTCGGCGCCCGTGGCCCGGGCCTGTTCCTGCTGATCCCAGGGGTCGAGCGCATGGCCAAAGTGGACTTGCGGGTGATCACGATGGACGTGCCGCCCCAGGAGGCCATCACCCGCGACAACGTGACCGTCAAGGTCAACGCGGTGGTCTACTTCAAGGTGGTGGACCCGGAGGCCGCGATCGTCAAGGTGCTGGACTTCATCCGCGCTACCTCGCTCATCTCGCAGACGACCCTGCGGAGCGTGCTGGGCCAGTCGGACCTGGACTCGCTGCTCGCCCAGCGCGACGAGATCAACCAGCGCTTGCAGCGGATCATTGACGAGCAGACTGACGCCTGGGGAGTGAAGGTCAGCGCGGTGGAGGTGCGCGACGTGGAATTGCCGCAGGAGATGAAGCGCGCCATGGCGCGCCAGGCGGAGGCCGAGCGCGAGAAGCGGGCCAAGATCATCCACGCCCAGGGCGAGTTCGAGGCCTCCCAGCAGCTCGCGAACGCGGCAGAGATCATCGGCCAGCAGCCGGCCACACTCCAGTTGCGCTACCTGCAGACCCTCACCGAGATCGCGGCCGAGAAGAACTCGACCATTATCTTCCCGCTGCCGATCGAGCTGGTGCGGGGGATGCTGGGCCCGAGCGGGGATGGGCGACGCTGAGGATGATCCTTTGACAGGCGCATCCTGAGCCTGTCAAAGGATGAACGGTGTGAGGGGCCAGTGGCTGTCGCTGTCCGCCAGAGGAATGGGCGGCGGGGGTTTTTGGCGTCAGCAAGCCAGAAACCCGGGCCGCGTGGTACGGGACTTGCACCACCTCCCCTGGTGGCGGTGCGCCGCCACCATCGAGGGTGAGGAGGTGCAGCGTGCTGAGCAAGGGAGATGGCACGGTTGGCAAGGGCGACATCACCGAGGAAGTAGCCAGGAAGGCGGGGCTGCGGAAGACCGAGGCAGCCCGGGCTGTGGAGGCCATGCTGGAGACGGTTACCGAGGCGCTGCGCGAGGGTAAGGAAGTACGGCTGACCGGGTTCGGCAGCTTCAAGGTGAGCCAGACCAGGCCGAGGCTGGGTCGGAATCCCCGCACCGGCGAGCCGATCCGCATTCCCGCCGGCCGGCGGCCAGCCTTTAGCGCCGGGGCCAGGTTGGTCGAGGCCATCAGGGGCGCCGCGTAGCGCTAGCGCGGCGTTCCTGCTGCCTCCGCCCGCAAGGGCAGCTTTTCTTGCCACTCGCGGCCGCGGGCATGTTATAATGGCACTGCGGCAGCAGTGCTTAGTTTGCGTAAACAGCTTCCACTCGCCCCTGGGAGCAGTCCCCGCCAGGACTGGCGCCCTTGGGCGTTCTGTGTCTTGCAGGGGTTCCCCTCATTCTGAGTAGCGCCCAACTCCGCTACGTTCCTCAGGCATGCTCTGCGTTGGAGGTATCGGTTCATGACTTTGCCCTCGGCTTCCTCTGTCTCGCTCGCCACTGTTGATGGGGTGGACCGCAAGTCGTTCGCGCGCATCCCGGAGGTGCAGCGTATTCCGAACCTCATCCAGATCCAGCGCGACTCCTTCAAGTGGTTCCAGGAGGAGGGACTCAGAGAGCTCTTCGTCGAGATCTCGCCCATTTCCGACTTCACCGGCCGGAACATGGACCTGGAGTTGGCCGTGCCTGGGCCCAACGGCGAGCCCGGGTATGCCTTTGGCGAGCCCAAGCTGTCCGAAGTGGAGTGTCGGGAGCGGGATTCCACGTATGCCGTGCCCCTCAAGGTGCGCATGCGGCTGACCATCAAGTCGGGCGAGGCCGCGGGCGAGCGCAAGGAGCAGGACATCTTCATGGGCGACTTCCCGCTCATGACCGAGAACGGCACCTTCGTCATCAACGGCGCCGAGCGTGTGGTGGTGAGCCAGCTCGTCCGCTCGCCCGGCGTCTACTTCACGATCGAGGAGGATCCCAGCAGCGGGCGCGAGCTGTGCTACGGGAAGTTGATTCCTAGCCGCGGCGCCTGGTTGGAGTTCGAAAGCAGCAACCGCGACGTCCTCTCGGTCAAGATCGACCGCAAGCGCAAGATCCCGGTGACCACGCTGCTGCGGGCGCTGGGGGTAGTCCAGCCCAGCAGCCCGATCAAGCAGGGGACGAACGAGGAGTTGCTGGCGCTGTACCAGGACGTGGACACCGACGCGAACCATCACTACCTCCAGGCTACCCTGGACCGGGATCCTTCGAAGACGGCGGACGAGGCGCTGCTGGAGTTCTACCGCCGCCTGCGCCCGGGCGACCCGCCCAACATGGATAACGCGCGGAGCCTCCTGGTTTCGCTCTTCTTCAACTTCCGGCGCTACGACCTGGGCAAGGTGGGCCGCTACAAGGTCAACCGGCGGCTCAACCTGAGCACGCCCATCAGCGAGCGGATTCTGACGCCCGGTGACCTGGTCGAGATCGTGCGGGAGATGATCCGCATCAATAACGGCCAGGGCGTGCCGGACGACATCGACCACCTGGGCAACCGCCGGGTCCGGGCGGTGGGCGAGCTGATCCAGAACCAGTTCCGAGTTGGCCTGCTGCGCATGGAGCGGGTGGTCAAGGAGCGGATGAGCATCACCGAGCCGTCCACGGCGACTCCGTCGAGCCTGGTCAACATCCGCCCGGTGGTGGCCGCGATGCGCGAATTCTTCGGCGGCAGCCAGCTTTCGCAATTCATGGACCAGACCAACCCGCTGGCCGAGCTGACCCACAAGCGACGCCTGTCCGCTCTGGGGCCTGGCGGCCTCTCCCGCGACCGGGCCGGGTTCGAGGTGCGCGACGTTCACCACAGCCA
>JACQUR010000457.1 GCA_016210245.1 Chloroflexota bacterium | reverse complement strand
TTACTGACCGCTGCATAAGGATCCAAGCATCGCCTGAGACCCGTAGCGCGGGGGCTTGTCCCCCCCCCCTGGGCACCCAGCCTGCGGGGCGCGGGGCGGGGGACAAGCCCCCGCGCTACGATGCCCTCTACTGAGTCCACAGTCGACAGTTCACCGTCGACCGTGTACGAGCGGACTGTGGACTGTGGACTGTCGACTGTCGACTTGGTTTAGCTCCCCTTCTGCCACAGCTCCCGCTGCTTCTCCAGCGCGGGGCCCTGGAGGCCGTTCTGGTCCGAGAGCACCTGTCCGGTGAAGTCCGGGTTGTACCGGACGAAGGCGCCCGAGTGGGTGCTGGCGTTCATGGGCATAGGGATCCGTGCCGTCGCCTGGCGCTTCCCCATGTCCCAGACCACCACCTCGAAGCTGGAGTTGGACGTTACCCACATCTCGTTCACGTCCGGGTTCGGGTGGACGGTGCCGTGGTCGGCCCGGATCCAGCCGGTGTTCCAGTTGTCCATGGGGACCATGAGCATGGCGTCTACCAGGCCGATGTTCTTGCCTCGGTTGTGCGAGGCCTCGCCCTTCTCGATGGTCCACAGCTCGTTGGACTTCCAGCCCAGGTGGCAGCCGTACGCGCCGTGAACTGCAGTCCGGCTCGTGCCGGCGATCTGCTTCTTGTCCACGTCCACCTTGAACACCTCGTCGGAGCCCCCGTCGCACAGGTAGGCGGTCTTGCTATCGGGAGCCCAGGCGGTCCAGATGGGATCGAACCCACCCGGGAAGTACTTGACCGGTTGCCAGGTCTTGGTGTCCACCAGCGCCCAGGCGCCCTCGATCTTGTGTCCCAGGTCTGCCAGGGGGCCGGGCGGCAAGCCGATAGAGAGGTACTTGCCGTTGGGGGAGGCAAAGGCCAGGTAGGGGTTGGCCTGGAGCGTATCGGCGTTGATGCCGCCGATCACCCGGTTGTCCTCCTTGGGATCCAGGGCATAGACGCCAGAGCCGGGGTTGATGCCGAACTGAGGCGCCTGCCAGTTGAAGTCCTCACCCAGCACGATGTCGCGCCCGTCGGCATCCTTGAAGGACTTGACGTGGTGCGGCATACCCTTGGTGCTGATGATCTGGTGGAGCTTCAGGGTACGGGCATCCACCACCAGCAGCCGCCCCGGGTCCTTGCCGTCCTTGCGCGCCTGAGCGTCTCCCGAAGGGATGTAGAGCCAGCGACCATCGGGCGAGACGCCCTGCCCGTGGTTCTCGTTATAGGCGTCGGCGCTCAGACCCAGGTCGTAGGTCCGGTAGGTCACCACCTGCTTGGTGTCGGCATCGATGATCACCAGGCCGGGCAGCTTGTTGGTGCTGAGGAACCCACCGTAGCCCGGCCCCAGCGAGGTCACGAACACGTTCGGGTGCCTGGACGGGTCCCAGGCGGCCGAGCCGCTCGAGTCGAACGTGGCCATCAGCTTCACCCCGAGTCGCTGGGAGTACGGGGTATCCCAACCGCTGGGCTGAGCATCGGGGGGCGGGGGCACCAGTTGTCCAACCTGGACAATGGGCTGCTGCGGTGACGATTCCTCCTCCTCCTGAGCGAGCGACTGACTGGCCACCACCGCCAGAATTCCGAGTGCCAGGCCCGCGCCTACGACCAGGCCCAGGCGCTTTCTCGTGTCTCCCTGTCTGTCTGTCATGTTCTCTCCCTTCTCCGAGTCCCCTGCTCTCACAGTGCTGGACACCTGCCTCAGTTGTGCGTTGCGCTCTCCGATAGTTCCTCCTTTCGCTCTACCCACGGTGATGTTGTCCGTAGCAACGACGCCGCGCCGGACCGCAATACTGCTGCTGCTCGCCCCCCTTCGGACAGAACTTCCCGCGCCATGCCGCCTTGATGGTTTCCTCCTACCGCTTCGCTACCCAGGCGGGGCCATCAGAGCCCGCCTGCGGGTTGACGGCCAGCGACGGGATGCCGAGGGCGTTGTCATAGGCGTAGGGGCTGAAGCCACCGTGCGGGCCGCCGTTGTCCATCACCACATGGCCCTGGTTGTTCTGGTCGAAGTAGACGAACACCGAGGCATGGGGGCCCCCGCCATACGGCATCTGGATGTACCCGGCCATCTCCCCCTTCTCGATGTCCAGGATGCCGATGCGCGCTCCGCCGGAGACCGTGCTGGCCGCGTTGGAGGTGGCCCAGATCTCCTTGCCGTCCGGCGAGAGGATGACGTGGTCATTGGTGGGCAGGGCGCTCCAGATGGTGTTGATGGAGCCCATGGTTTCGGTGTCGAAGATGGTGATGGTCTGGCGGCGTCCGCCCGCGCTGCCCTCGCCCTTGTCGGCGGTGAACAGCTTCTTGCCGTCGGCCGAGATGACGGCCCCGTAGACTCCCGGGCCGGTGCGACCCATGCCCACGGTCTCCATCTTCTCCAGGTCCACCTTCCAGACGCGATCGTCCTCCGAGCCCGTCACGTAGCCGAACTTGCCGTCCCGCGAGACGGTCGGCCAGATGGCGCCATCCCCGACCTCCGCATTGCCGACTTCCGTGCCCGTCTGGAGATCGACCTTGGCCAGCCAGGACTTCGGCAGGCCCTGCTTGCCATACGTGAACTGGTGCGGCCGGACGGTGGCGTAGTAGTAGCGTCCATCGGGCGAGAAGGCGCCGATGTAGAACTTGCCCTCGAAGACAGACTGGGGAATCCAGTTCACGAGGGCGTTCTCAGCCCTGGGGTCCAGGAAGATGGGCCCGTTCGCGCCGGCGTCCGGCCGCATCGTGAGCTGGACCCTCCCGAACGGCTCAGCGACGAGGTATTTGTCCTGGTAGACCTGGAAGTGGTGGATCTGGGCGCCCACGTCCAGCAACTGCGCCAGCTTCAGGGTCCTGGCGTCGATGACATACAGCCCGGTGGCCTCCGGGTTTCCGAGGCCCGTGCCCATGTAGAGCCAGCGGCCATCGGGGGAGACGCCCAGGTTGTGGCTGCCGGCGTTGCCCGGTAGCTCGATCTCGGCCGAGGCCACGACCTTCTTGGTCTTAGCGTCCATCACCACCACCCCGTTCTTGCCCGTCTTGGCGTCACGGGAGGTGTTGGTGAAGACCAGCAGGTCGCCGGGCTTGGTCTGGTAGGCCGCTGAGCCGCTGGCGTCGTGCGTCTCCAGCACCTTGATCGGGTACGGGGGCTGGCCGGCTCGCCGAGGCAGCTCAAAGGCCTGGCGGGCCTGAGGCGCGGTCTGCGCGGCCGGTCCTGCCGCCGGGGCCGCCGGCGCCGCTGGCTGCTGTGGCGCGGGGGCAGCGGCTGGCTGTTGCTGTTGGCTCGGTGCAGCCGTCGGGGCCTGGGTACAGGCCAGGCCCAGGAGGGCCACCGTCATCACCGTTGCAACGAAGATCCATGTTCGGTTGCTGTGCTGTCGCATCTCCGTCTCCTTACTTGCACAGTCTCCGATTGGTCGGACCCGTCATCCGAGCCCGCCCACGCGGCAACTGCTGTTGTCCTTCTCCACGCGGGGTCCTTTGCCAGAGCTACTCTACGGTGATGCCCAGCTCCATCCCGGGGTGGTAGGCGCAGATCACCTTGTAGGTCCCGGGCCGCGACGGAACGGCCCAGTCCACCTCCGTCGCGGTATTAGGGTCTTGCTCGCTCGGTTTGAGACCGATGTCGCCAATCGCCACCAGGTTGTGATTCACTCCGTCCTGGTTCTCGATCTGCAGGTGTACCGTGGTGCCGCCCTTCACCGCTATCGACTTTGGGAAGAAGGCGTTGGCGATCTCCCGAATGCGCACCGGCCCCGCCGCCTGGGATCCCTGGCCGGCGGGTTGTGGATTGGAGGCGGCGGGCTGCGGTTGAGCCGGGCGCGAGGCGGGCGCTGCCGGCTGCGCTGGCGCGCACGCCACAGCCAGGATGCTCAGACCGATGAAGGTCGCGGCCAGGCGCGCACGGTACGTCTGGCTGCCTTGGCTGCGCTGGTTCACATTCGCCTCCTTGCTCCCCTGCTCAACTCAGCCTTCCGGCTCCGGCGGCTGCTCCACCACTCGCCGCGCCGGAACAGGGCTCGACTCGATCCCACCGCCTCGGTCGGCCAGCGCCGCCGCGACGTTCGACACCAGCGCCTCGAGCTGGGCCGGCGACAGCCGGTCGCCGAAGTAGTCCGCGAACAGCTTCCGAAGCTGGCTGCGGGTCCAGGACGGACTGGCGTTCCTGTACATGAGCGTCGGCATTGGCTCTGGCTTCCTTTCCGAGCGCCTACGCACCTCACTGCACGACGATCTTCATCGCCATCGCCGGAGCGTGGAAGGCGCAGATGGCCTCGTACGTCCCCGCCTTGCTCGGGGCGACCCAATCCACGGTGGCCGTGCCTCCACCAGGATGCTGCTGGTTCTGGGGGAACTGGATCTGCCCGCTGACGATGTTGTGCTCCTCGGCATCGTCGTTGCGCAGGAGGAAGCGTACTGGCGCCCCTGCCTTCACCGTGACCGTGTCGGGTTGAAACTTGTTACCCGTCTGCACGATCTGGAAGGTCTGCAGCTCGCCCTTTGGCGCTGCGGCCGGTTGAGCCTGCGCTGCAGGCGCAGCTTGTTGCGCCGGAGCGCTCGTCGCACCCCCATAGGCTTGCGCCCGCCCGATGGACTGGTCGTAGAGGTACGGGCTCACGCCACCGTGCGGGCCCAGCAGGTCCATCACCACCTTGCCCTTGCCGTTCTGGTCGAACTGGACGAACGACACGCCATGCACCGCGCCCTTCTCAGGCATCTCGATGAAGGCCTTCATCTCCAGCGTGGCCTGGTCGAAGACAGTGATGGAGCCCATGTTGTTGCTGATCCACAGCTCCTTGCCATCGGGGGAGAGGAGCACGTGGTCCGGCTGGTTGGGCTGCACCGGGCTGGTGGGCACCTCGACGTCCAGGCGCATGGTGTCCGTGGCGATCCGAACGAAGGTCCCGCCGCGCTGGCCGTTGCCCCCTTCGCCCTTGGAGACCACCAGGAACCCGGGACGCCTCTCAAGAGTAAAGCGTGGCGGCATGTGTTCCTCCTTTCACCCATTCCCTTCCGAACTTCAACTCCTGGCTCACCCCT
Source organism: Chloroflexota bacterium (assembly GCA_016210245.1). Lineage (GTDB taxonomy): Bacteria > Chloroflexota > UBA6077 > UBA6077 > JACQUR01 > JACQUR01. The sequence continues at coordinate 4,727 of JACQUR010000457.1, read as the reverse complement.
GCAGCCTCGTGGTCGCCTGCTCGCCACCTCGGGCGACGCCCTCCTCGGGCTGCTCCGTGGCCCTGCTCTGGGAGCCTTTCCGCTTTCCGTGGATGGCTTCCAGCAGGGTGTGCAGCGAAGCCCCCGAAACCCGCTGCGCGCGGTAGACCTCCATGTCCGCCCGCTCCAGGTTCAGAGCGATGACCCGGGTGCGCGGCAGCGCCAACAGCATGCGGGCGACGAGTTCCCTGCCGACCGGAGGCCCGCCGGCGTCGAGCACGATGACCTGCGGGGCAAAGTGGTCGATCCTGGCTGAGGCCTCGGGGTCATCCGCGGCGAGCAGTTCCAGCTCCAACTCCTCCACCCCTTCCAGCAACCGCAGGACCGAGGCGGTCAAGAGGGACCCGTTGCTCAGCAGCAGAACGCGCTTTCTGGACATGCCCGCCCCCACGTGGGTGTGCCCCCGGGATGCTCCGACGGGGGCAGTATGCGGGGCGGGGGTCTGCGTGGGGATACCCGGTCTGGTAGTTCTGCCCTACGGAAGCGGGCAGTTGTTTGGCCGGGGGAGGCTGCTCCTGCTTCCTGTAGGGCAAGCCAGGAGGAGTGGGAACAGGACTACCAACTCGAGCAGGCCAGGACTACCAGAAGCGGCAGGCTCCCCTGGCTGCCCCCCGCATCCCAGCCGCGGAGAACGATCCGCTAGGGACGGGCGGGTCTGCCGGAAAACCCGTGGGTAGTCGGGCCGCGGTGTCTACACCCCTGGCCAGCCCGACGACCCACATCAGCCGCGCCCCGCCCTCGGCGAGGTCCTTCCCAGGCCATGAGCTGCGCCCGACGCGCTCGGGCTTCCCGGCCTGCTGGCAAGCCACGCCGGGCTGCTATCCCCATTCACCCTGGTGCAGGCCATTCCATCGTGTTCGAGCCCCCGCCCGGTGGAGAGGCACAGCCTGGGTCCGCCACGGGGCACGTATCTTGCCACGCTTCCCGTGTGCGGCCAGACCGCACAGTTACAAGAGAGGAGGTTACGCTGTGAAGGCCAAGATCGCAGCACTGGTGTTTGCGGCCCTGCTGATTCTGTCGACCGTAGCGACAGCACTGGCGAGCCCGCAGCCACCAACCAATGGTGGCAACGGCGCAGGCCAGAGTGGCCAATGCACCGGCCCCGCATCAGAGCGGCCAGCTTCCTGCCAGTCACCGTAGGTGTCCTTTGGGCGTTCGCCTGACACGAGGATCAATCGGGATGCTGTAGCCCCAATCCTCCTCACGTCGGCAGCGCTGAACAATCTTCTTCATGAGTCTCTGTCTGCACCGCGGCCTTCTCCGGGCCGCGGTGCAGACAGAGACAGCTACCCACCGGAGAGCTACCAGCGTCCGGGCAAGGTCCTGTCCCGCCCCGGATGGTCGCTGGCCCTGCAACTGGCAGCTCGTCCTGTTGCCCCGCGCGCCTCACAGACGCACGGCTGCCCGCCCTACGAGGCGATCCACGGGCAACTGGCGCCGCCTACTCGCCCGATCTCGGAGTGAACCCGTGATGGAGCGCCCAGGCCACAACCTCGGCTCGGTTGCGGAGGTGCAGCTTGCTGAGGATGTTCTTCATGTGGAAGTTCACCGTGTTCTCGCTGATGAAGAGCCTGGCGGCGATTTCCCGGTTCGTGGCGCCCCCGGCCACCAGCTCCAGCACCTCGCGCTCGCGATCCGTCAGGTCGGCGTCCGCCGTGGAGGGGCGTTCCGCGGTCTTCAAGCGCGCGAACTCTCGCAGCAGCTTCCTCGCCAGGGCGGGCGACATCGTCGGCTCACCGCGGCTGAGCCGGCCGACCAGCTCGGCGAACTCCTCCTCGCGCAGGTTCTTCAGCAGGTAGCCCTCGGCTCCGCTCTTGATCGCCTCGAAGAGGTCCTGTTCGTCGTCGGAGACGGTGAGGATGACGACCTTGAGGTCGGGGAACTCAGCCTTGATGGCCCGGGTCGCCTCCAGGCCGTTGGCCGTGGGCATCTTGATGTCCATGAACACCACGTCGGGGCGCAGTTGGCGGGCCTTGGCAATGGCCTCCCTGCCGTCACCCGCCTCGCCCACCACCTGCAAGCCCCACGCCCGCAGCAGGCTCGCCAGCCCGGCGCGAAACAGGGCGTGGTCATCAGCCAGGAGGATCTTCACAGAGCGCCGTCTACCCGCTGCTTCCGCGGCAGCGGTACGCGCACCACCACTCTGGTACCCTGTCCGGGCCCCGTCTCCATGGCGAAGCTGCCGCCCACCGCTTCAGCCCGTTCCCGCATCGTCTGAAGGCCGAAGCGCGGCCACCCGGTGGGCGACAGGCGCGCCGGGTCGAACCCCTGGCCATTGTCGGCCACCTCGACCTGCAGCTCGCCTCCGTTTTGGGCCAGGGCGACCTTCACCGCGGTCGCCCGGGCGTGCTTCCGGACGTTGCTGAGCGCTTCCTGCACGATGCGGATGAGCTGGAGCTCGGCGGCAGGAGAAACCCGCAAGCACGCAGCCTCGGGCGAGGCCTCGAAGTGTACCTCGCCGACACACACGTCCCGGTAGTGCTCCAGGTAGCCCTCCAGGGCGGGTAGGAAACCTCCACCCATGTGCGAAGCCGTTCTCAGCCCCAGGATGCCCTCACGCACGTCGGCATAGAGTTGTCGCACCGTCTCCTGCATGCCTGCCAGCTCTTCGTTCCCCTCGACCACCCGTCCATCTGAGAGCAGCTTCCTCACGGCGAGGGTCTGCGTATTGACGTAGGCGAGTACCTGGGCCAGCCCGTCGTGCATCTCTCGGGCGATCCACTCGCGCTCCTGCACCACCGCCAGGTGCTGCACTTGCCGGTGCAGCTCGGCGTTGGCGATGGCCACCGCCACGCGCTCGCCCATCGCTTCCAGCAGGTACACCTCGCCCGGCATCCTGAGCACGTCGGGCGAAAGGGCTGCGACCGCCAGGACGCCGACCAGCCGATCCTGGTAGCGCAGCGGCAACGCGCAGAAGGTGCGATAGCCTGCCTGGATCACCTCTGGACGCACAAACCTGGGGTCACAGGGAAGATCGTGAACCAGGATGGCGGTCTGGCTCTGGGCGACCATGCCCGGAAACCCCTCGCCAACACACAGGCGCGTCCGCTCGAGAAACGCCTCCGGGTGCGCGCCCCGGTGGCCCCACAGGACCAGACCGTCCTTCTCGGTGAGCCAGATCTCTGCCGCGTCGGCGGAGATCACTTCGATGATGGTCTCCAATGCCTTGCCCAGGAGCTCGTCCAGGTCCAGCGAGGAGGTGACGGCTCGGCCAACCGTCACCAGGGCGGCCAGTTCACGGTTTCTGCTCTGCGACCGGTCGAAGAGAACCGCATTTCTGATGGCCATGCCCAACTGGCCTCCGATGGCGGCCAGGAACTCCTCGTCGGCAGCGGTGAAATGGCGCTCGTGTCGGGTAGCCACGGCCAGGATCCCGTTGACCTCTCGCTCGGTCTGGAGGGGGGCGCTGATGCCAGACCTGATTCCTTCCCGTCTCGCGGCCTCGCCCACCCGGGGATCTTCGAACACGCGCTCTATGATGACCGGCCGTCCGGTCCGGACTACCTCCTGGGCGATCGGGTCGTCCCGCAGCTTGGCCCGCTGGATCTTGCGGACCATCTCGGGAGAGAACCCTCGATGGCAAATGGCGCTGTGCTCCTCCCGCTCCATGTCGACCAGACAGATCAGGCCTGCGTCAGCTTTCATGACCTCCAGCACGTGGTCCAGGCCAGTCTCGACCAGCTCGTCGAGGCCGAGCTTCTGGGCCGAGGCGACGGCCAGGGCATTGATGGCCGAGAGCCGCCGGTTCTGCTCGCTCACCCTTGCCTGGAGGCTGGCGACCAGCCCGAAGATGGTATAGGAGAAGGCAACCACGCCCAGGGCGATAACGGAATAGGTCGCCAGGAAGCCGGGGAGCGAGTGAAGCTGCTGGGCTAATGTGGTGTGCCTCAAGACATCGACGACCACCAGAAAAAAGACCGGCAGCACGATGGCCAACCGCCTCAGCAGAGGCGGGTTGAGGCGCCATCGTCCGAGCCTGGGTTCGTCGTGCTCAGCACCCACGTGTGCCCTCCGCTGCTGGGCCAAGCCCACGGCCTATTCTACGGGAACGGCCTATCCTGGAAGCGCCTCAGGGCAGTAGTTGTCCCCTACCAGAAGTAGTAGGGAATGACCTATTCCCCATCCCCTCGCCTCGCTGCGGTGCGCAGGTAGCTCCGCAACGCCGGCCCCAGGTCGGGGCGCTTCAAGGCGTAGTCGAGGTTCGCCTGCAGGTACTCCAGTTTGTTGCCCACGTCGTACCGCCGCCCGAGAAACTGGTAGGCGTAGAACGGGCGGCGGCGCGCCAGCTCCTGCACCGCGTCCACCAGCCAGATCTCGCCGCCCTGCCCGCGCGGGGTCTGCGCCAGCAGAGGGAAGATGTCCGGGGTCAGCACGTAGCCGGCCACGGCCGCCAGGTTGGAGGGCGCCGCCTCCGGGCGGGGTTTCTCGACGATCGAAGTCATCCGCCACAGCCGGTCGTCGAGCTGCTCGCCGGCCACGATGCCGTACCTGGAGATGTTCTCCCGGGCCACCTCCATCACCCCCACCACCGGCGCGTCGAACCGCTCGTACACGTCGATGAGCTGGCGCAGAAAGGGCGGGTCGGCGTCGACGATGTCGTCGCCCCACAGCATGCCGAAGGGCTCCTCGCCCACCGCCTCGCGCGCCACCAGCACCGCGTGTCCGTTGCCCGCGGGCTCCTTCTGGCG
>JACQUR010000032.1 GCA_016210245.1 Chloroflexota bacterium | reverse complement strand
GTGCGGGCCTGGTCGGCGATGGCGCGGGTGATGGCCTGGCGGATCCACCAGGTGGCGTAGGTGCTGAACTTGTAGCCCTTGCGGAACTCGAACTTCTCCACCGCCCGGATGAGCCCGATGTTGCCTTCCTGGATCAGGTCCAGCAGCGACATGCCTCGCCCGATGTACTTCTTCGCCACGGAGACGACCAGGCGCAGGTTGGATTCGGTCAGGTTCGCCCGCGCGCGCTCGGCCTCGCGGTGGATGTTGCCCAGGGTGTCCTCCAGCTCGCCCCGCCGGCCGGCGAACGCTTCCCTCACCTGTTCCACCCGGGGGAGGGCAGTGCCCTCGCTCAGGCAGTACGCGTAGGCGTGGCGCAGGCTCTCGGGCAGGATGCGGCAGAGCACCGACAGCTCGGCCAGGGTGCGCTCCACTTCCTCGGCCGATACCCCCAGCGCGTCGGCGACTTCCTGGGCTCGGGCCGGGTCGAGGTCGGCCATCTCGCCCAGGCGGCGCGCGCTCTCGCGCACACCCTCGGGGGTCAGCTCGCGTGGGGGGAAGGCGGCTGGGAGGAAACGATGGCCAGCAGCGAAGCGCCGGTACCCCTCCACGAAGAGCTCCACGGCGCTGACCCCGCTGCCGCTCGCCAGCTCGAGCTGGCGGCGCAGCCTGGCCACGTACTCCCCTTCCTCGATCCTGCGGGCGAACTGCTTCTCGCCCTCCCAGCTCAGCAGCGGCACGGTCCCGATCTCGCGCAGGTACACGCGGACGTGGTCTTCGAGCCCCTCGTGCTCCTCGATCCGCACCAGGCTCTCGATCTCGGGCTCCGGCAGCGCCTCGTCCTGCCAGGGCAGGGCCGGCCCCTCAGCCTCCAACCCGTGCCCTTCCTCCACCAGCGCCACGCTCTCCACCGGCCCGGATTCCAGCACGTCCTCGACCAGTTCCATCTCAGCCTCGGGGATCGGACCCACCTGGAACCCTCCGTCCAGTACTTCCATGCTCTCTGCCACCGACGTGTCAGCCACCAAGCACCTCCGACGCCTGCCGATAGCGCGGCACCATCGAGCCGATGCGCCCCCGCTGGAGCTTCAGGCGCTGGATCGCCTGGAGCTCCTCCCTGAGCGCCTGGAGCCGCTGCAGCCAACTGGCTCGGGTGTCGCCCTGGTCGTCGCTGTCGCCCCCCTGGAGCAAGGCGGCCACGCGCTCGTGCTCGCCCAGCAGCCGTCGGTGGCGCAGGTCCAGCGCGGCGCTCTCGCGCTCCGCCAGGCGTTGGTCGGCGCTGAGCTTGCGCAGCGCGGCTTCATGGATCTGCACCCCTGCCCACGCCGGCCGCAGCTCGTCGGCCAGGTGTTCGCCAGGGCTCGGCGAGTCCGCCCCCGCGTCGACACGGGCCACCAGCGCGGCGAACAGGGCCCGGTGCGCGGGGTGGCGGAAATCGGACGCCTGAAGGTCGATCACCTCCGGCCGCCCGCTGGCGGCGATCAGGGCCAACACATACTCCTCCAGCGTATCGCTCCGCGGCATCCGTGCCGCTGGCGCGTCGCTCTGCCGCCGAGGCGTTCGGCGACGCGCCTTCTCCGCCAGGATCGTCTCATCCACCCTCAAGAGGGCTGAGAGCTTCTGCAAGAAGTGGGCCCGCTCCACCGGGTCCGGCAGCAGGTCGATGGCGGCCAGCGCCTCCTCGGCCGCGGCCGTCTTGCCTTCGGCCGAGGCGAAATCGTGTCGTGCGGGGAGGCGGCTGAGCACGAAGTCTACAACAGGCAACGCGGCCGCCACCAGCACGCTCCAGCGCGCCGCGTCCTGGTGGAGCAGGTCATCCGGGTCGAGGCCAGGCGGTAGGACGACGACCTTGAGCCGGTTCCGGGCGGCCGGGTGGTGCTGGTAGCGGACGCGCCCCTGCGCCGTCGGCACGGCAACCACGTCCTCGCCCAGGGCTCGGTTGGCTACCTCCAGGGCCCGCAGCGCGGCCGCCTGGCCGGCGGCATCCGGGTCCAGCGCCAGCAGGATCTCCGGCGCGCCCCGCTTGAGCAGCGCCAGGTGCTGCTCGGTGATGGCGGTGCCCAGGGTGGCCACCACGTTGTGGTAGCCGTGCTGGTGGGCGGCGATGGCATCCAGGTAGCCTTCCACGATCACCGCTTGTCCGGCCTGGCGAATGGCCGGGCGGGCCACGTCGAGCGTGTACAGGCAGCCGCTCTTGTCGAACAGCGGGGTCTGGGGCGTATTCAGGTACTTGGGCTGGACGCCGTCGGCGAGCGCGCGCCCGGCCAGCGCGATCGGCCGGCCCTGGCCGTCGCGAATGGGGAACACGACCCGTCCGCGCAGCAGGTCGTAGGTGTCGCCCCGTTGCCCGCGCCCGACCACCCCGGCCGCCACCTGGTCGTCGATCGAGAAACCCTTCTGAGCCAGGTAGTGCTGGAGCGCCATCGAGCTGTCCGGCGCGTAGCCCAACCCGAACTGCTGCTGCGCCTCGGCGCTGACCTGGCGCCGCGCCAGGTACTCGCGCCCGGGTTGTCCCACCGGCTGGGCCAGCAGCGCCTGGTAGTAGAGGGCGCTGGCTTCCAGGGCCTGGTACAGGCGCTCATGCTCCTCGCGGGCGGCCGTCGCCTGGCCGGGCGGCGCCAGCGCCACCCCGGCTCGGGCTGCCAGCTCGCGCAGCGCCTCGCCGAACTCCAGGTTGTCGCGCTTCATCAAGAAGCTGAACGCGTCCCCGCCCTCACCGCAGCCGAAGCAGTGCCAGGTGCCACTCTCCGGGAAGACGTAGAAGGAGGGGGTTTTCTCCGTGTGGAACGGACACAGACCCTTGAGACTGCGTCCCGAGCGGCGCAGTGGCACCGACGGCGAGACGAGCTCCACCAGGTCCAAGCGGGCCTTTATCTCCTCCACCGGCGCGGAGGCCATGCCCACCCTCCCTCTACTGCTCTGTGACTGGTGAACCGCATGGATAGGCGCTGGCGCGCACGGGCGGGCAGAGACGCCCGCCCCACCAGCCTACCCCTCACCTCACCAGTCGCAGTGTACTACTCGACGATCGCCCATTCCTGAGGCACGTGGATATCCTGGAACAGCTTGATCGCGTAGCGGTCGGTCATGCCCGCCACGTGGTCCGCGACGCGGCGCTCGATCGGTTCGTGGCGCGGGTTCGCCTGGAGCTCCGGCGGCAGCTGCTCTGGATGGCGGCAGAAGTGCTCGAACAGGGCGTGGATGACGAAGCGCGCCTTGGGCACGTCCGCCTTGGCCACGGAGTCGGTATAGACGCGGCGGAACATGAACTCGCGCAGCCCGTTGGTGAGCTCCAGAGTGGCCGGACTCAGGGTGATGAAGGCTCCATTGCCCACCGCCTCGCGCCAGTGCGCGCCCCGCCCCTCGGCCACACCCCAGTTGTAGTCGACCAGGTCGGCGACGAAGGCGTTGATCATCGATGAGCTGCGCACGCCGAAGGCGGCGCGGCACTCGGCCGGGAGGTCGTCCACCTCCAGGATGCCGGCCCGCAGCGCGTCGTCCACGTCGTGGGCGAGGTAGGCCAGGCTGTCGGCCACCTTGACCACCTGGCCCTCCAGGGTCTCGGCGATCCCCCAGCCCTCGGCCGCGATGCTCGCGCGCACCTTGGAGTGCTTGAGGATGCCATCCTTCACCTCGAAGGTCAGGTTGAGGCCCCGCCCATCTTTCTCCAGGTACTCTACCACCCGGACGCTCTGCTCGTTGTGGCGGAAGCCTTCCGGTAACAGCTCCGCCATCGCCTCCTCACCCGCGTGGCCGAAGGGGGTGTGGCCCAGGTCGTGGCCCAGGGCGATGGCCTCGGCCAGGTCTTCGTTCAGGCGCAGGGCGCGGGCGACCGAGCGCGCGACCTGCATCACCTCCATGGTGTGGGTGAGGCGCGTGCGGTAGTGGTCGCCCTGGGGGGCGATGAAGACCTGGGTCTTGTGCTTCAAGCGCCGAAAGGCCTTGGCGTGGATGATCCGATCGCGATCCCGCTGGTACGCGGTCCGCATCGGGTCCTCCTCTTCGGGGAAGCTGCGCCCTCGCGTGCGCGCGCTCCGGGCAGCGAAGGGCGACAGGAGCTGCTCCTCCTGGGCCTCGAGCCTGGCTCGAACCTCCGGGTGCGTGCGCGCCATCAGCGTTGCCATGCTAGATTGGAAGATTCTGAGGTTGCAGGTTGGACACAGTGTGTCCAACCTGCAACCTCCCGCCACTCAGAGCGTGGAACTGACTTCCTTCGCCCCGCCGCCGTGGGTGAGGGCGGCTTGCGCGGCGGCCAGGCGCGCCACGGGGACGCGGAAGGGTGACATGCTCACGTAGTTCAGCCCGACCAGGTGGCAGAACTCGATCGAGTTGGGGTCGCCCCCGTGCTCGCCGCAGATGCCGATCTCCAGCTCCGGGCGGGTCGTGCGTCCCAGTTGGACGCCGGTCTGCACCAGCTTGCCCACGCCCTCGCGGTCGAGCGTCTGGAACGGGTTGAAGGGCAGGATCTTGTGCTCCAGGTAATAGCCCAGGAACTTCGCCTCGGCGTCGTCGCGCGAGAAGCCGTAGGTGGTCTGGGTCAGATCGTTGGTGCCGAAGCTGAAGAACTCCGCGTCCTCGGCAATCTTATCGGCCGTGAGCGCGGCCCTGGGCAGCTCGATCATCGTGCCGAACTTGTAGTTCACGTGGGTGCCCGACTCCTGCTCGACCGCGCGCGCCACCTGCTCCAGGTTCTCGCGCACCGCGCGCAGCTCGCGGATATCGCCCACCAGCGGGATCATGATCTCCGGGTGCGTCTCCACGTTCTGGCGCGCCAGCGCCACCGCCGCCTCCAGGATGGCCCGCACCTGCATTTGGGTGATCTCGGGGAACAGGATGCCCAGGCGGCAGCCGCGCAGGCCGAGCATCGGGTTGGCCTCGCGCAACTGCTCGACGGTCGAGAGCAACGCCTCCTTCTCCTCCAGCTCCGGCCCGGCCTTGCCTCTGGTTCGCAGCTCCGTCACCTCCACCAGCAACTGCTCGTGCCTGGGCAGGAACTCGTGCAGGGGCGGGTCGATCAGGCGGATGATCACCGGCAGCCCGGCCATGGCCTGCAGGATGCCCTTGAAGTCGTCGCGCTGGAAGCCGAGCAGGTGCTGGAGCGCCTCCAGGTAGCGGGCCCGAGCCGTCTCCGAGCGGCTCGCCTGCGGGGCAGCCAGGATCATCTGCTGGACCCAGGGCAGGCGGTCCGCCTCCATGAACATGTGCTCGGTGCGGCACAGGCCGATGCCCTGCGCCCCGAAGGCCCGCGCCCGCTGGGCGTCGCGCGGGTAGTCGGCGTTGGCCCACACGCCCAGGCGGCGGAACTCGTCTGCCCAGGTGAGGACCTGGACCAGCTCGACCTCGCGCTCGAACTCCGGGGGGATGGCCGGCAACTGGCCCAGCAGCACCTCGCCCGTGGTGCCGTCGACCGAGATCCACTCGCCCTCCTGGACGACTCGCCCGTCGGCGCTGAAGCGGTGCCCGCGCAGGTCGATGGCAATCGACTCCGCGCCCACGATCGCGGGCTTGCCCATGCCCCGCGCCACCACGGCCGCGTGGCTGGTCATGCCCCCATGCGAGGTCACCACGCCCTGCGCCTGGATCATGCCGTGGACGTCATCCGGGGAGGTCTCGGGGCGGACCAGGATGACCTTCTGGCCCTGCTTGCCCAGCGCCTCGGCCCGGTCCGGGTCGAACACCACCGTGCCCACGGCGGCGCCCGGCGAGGCGGGCAGGCCCTTGGCCAGCAAGCGGCCCTGCTTCTGGGCCTGCTCTCGGGCGGCCTCGTCGAAGCGCGGCAGGAGCAGTTGGACCACCTGGTCCGGCTCGATCCGCATCACCGCCTCCTGGCGGCTGATCAGCCCCTCGCGCACCATGTCGGTCGCGATCTTCACCGCCGCCCTGGCGGTGCGCTTGGCGGTGCGGGTCTGGAGCATGTAGAGCCTGCTGCGCTCCACCGTGAACTCCATGTCCTGGGTGTCGCGGTAGTGGCGCTCCAGGCGATGCGCGATCTCGCTGAACTGCTGGTAGACCTGCGGCCAGACCTCCTGCATGCGCGAGATCGGCAGCGGGGTACGGATGCCGGCCACCACGTCCTCACCCTGGGCGTTGGGTAGGAACTCGCCGTACAGCTCGGGCTCGCCCGTCGACGGGTTGCGGGTGAAGGCCACACCGGTCCCGCTGTCATCGCCCATGTTGCCAAAGACCATGGTCTGGACGTTTACCGCGGTCCCCAGGTCGTGCGGGATCTTGTAGTAGTCGCGGTAGTCGACCGCGCGCTTGCCCATCCAGGAGTCGAAGACCGCGCCGATGGCCAGGCGGAGCTGCTCGATCGGATCGGTCGGGTAGGGCTGGCCGGTCTCGCGCTCGACGATCTTCTTGAACTCGCCGGCGATCTCCTTCAGCGTCGCGGCGTCGAGGTCGGTGTCCTGCCTGGCCCCGACGCGGCGCTTGTACTGCTCGAAG